>JBQEBC010000005.1:0-74121 GCA_052106035.1 Leucobacter sp.
CGGTGACACCGATTTGTGTCAGCACGTCTGCGGCAATGGCGGGGGCGAGTTCGACAGGTTCATTGAGCAGGCCGGCGGCATTGCGAAGCTGCTGCGGGGTGAGTTCGTGGCCTGCGAGACAGACGAGTTCACTCGTGAGCTGCGCCGCGGGATCAAGGTTTCTGAAGCTGTGGAGCAGTGGCGATGCATCGTCGAGCTTGACCCGAATGTCGGTCTCCCACACGAGGTGGGATTGGGAGACTTCGCGCTCTGGCAAGGCCGCAAGCACGCTCGCGACGCCGAGGAACGTTCCGCCAGTTGCGTCGAGAATGCGTTGCGCGGTGTCGGCTGCGATGAGAGCCCCGTGTTGTTCGAGCACGAGCGCGGAGATTTCGCGAGCGGTGAGCGGTTGCAATTCGTGGGCAGTGTCGACCGGGTTGTCTTCACAGGCGGAGACGAGAAACTCGCCAAATGATCCCGGTGCGTGCGGGGTTCTCACACCGAATGCGAGCAGGATGCGGCGACGAACCACCCGAGGTATGACATATCGGAGCACGCGCTGCGATGCCTCATCTATCCATTGGGCGTCATCGATGACAATGAGGTTACCGGGGCTATCGCTCGTGACAGTGAGCCGGGCAACGCATTCGCGAGCGAGCTCGACCGGACTCGTGTTCGCATCTGGAGTGAAGTACCAGTCGGGAGCGACGCCACTCGCACTCAGCCGCTCGATGAAACTGTAGGGCTCTGAGTGCTCGATCTCATCGGCCCGCACGAGCGTCGTGTTCCAACCCGTGCTGCTCGCGGCACCGGCAAGTTCGCGCAAGAGAACCGTCTTGCCAAGCCCCGCCGCACCGTGGGCAACGAAGAGCATGCCGTTGTGGCCTGCGGCGTTCGTCACCAGCTCGTGTGCCAAGCTTTTCCGAGCTTGGGTCGGCGACACTCGTCGCTCGACCTGTCCTCCGGCGTTGTGTAAGCTTCTTTGCATCCCTATCCCCCTGACTTTCGTCCACATTTGGTGAACCAAAAGTCAAGTGACACTCTAGCGGTTCAGGCTGCGAGTGCGGTTGGGCATTCGACGTCAGTCGCCTTGTGCCTCGTCCTGGTAGATTATCCCAAGTGACTGAACCAACTTCGACTGTCTCTGAGACCAAACCGAAGCGTTCAGCGATCCGCGCCGACATTCAGGCTCTGCGTGCGATCGCGGTCTTGCTCGTCGTCTTCAACCACATTTGGCCCATGCGACTCTCGGGCGGTTATGTCGGCGTCGACGTTTTCTTTGTCATCTCTGGGTTTCTCATCACTGCACACATTCTCAGTGAAATTCGTCGCACCGACACCATCTCGCTCCCCAAGTTCTACGCTCGCCGCGCGCGGCGTTTGCTTCCTGCTGCGCTTCTGGTTGGTGCGATCACTCTTGTAGCGACGCTCATCTGGATTCCCGCTGAGCGGTGGGCCCGGATTGCCCGTGAGGTATTCGCTTCGGCGGCCTATTTCGAGAACTGGTTACTCACTGCTTCGTCGGTGAACTACTCAGATCGCGGTCAAGCGGCCACTCCCGCGCAGCACTACTGGTCGCTTTCAGTCGAAGAACAGTTCTACCTGCTCTGGCCACTCACGCTCATCATCTTGAGCGCGTTGCTTGCCAGAAGGTACTCTGGCCGCATAGCCGCGCGGCCAGGTGTACTCGCAATAGCAATCGTGGTTCTCGCGGGTCTTTCCTTCGGGTTCTCCCTGTGGCAGACCGAGGCAAACCGCGCTGCCGCTTACTTCAACACGTTCGGCAGGGTGTGGGAGTTCATGTTGGGGGCGCTCATCGCGGTTGCAGCGCCGTCGATTGCTGCCTGGTACCAACGCCGACCTGTGCTCACGCTGCGCGGAGTTGCGCAGCTTGCCGGGTACGGAATGATCCTGTGGTCCGCACTGAGGTTCAACGATGCGACGCCGTTCCCTGGACCTTGGGCGCTACTCCCTGTAATTGGTACGGCGCTCGTCATTATCACGGGGCCGGAGGTTCCGAGATGGTCACCTGCTAGGTGGCTCGCATGGCGCCCCGTCCAGTACGTTGGCGATATTTCCTACTCGTTGTACCTCTGGCATTGGCCGGTCATTGTCATTGTGCCGTTTGCTCTCGCTCGCGAGATGCACCTGATAGATCGCCTTGCGATGCTCGCGCTCAGTCTGCTCCTTGCTGCACTCACCAAGCACTTTGTTGAGGATCCGGGTCGTACGAAGCTGTTCGTCGGTGCACGGCCCAGGCGCACACTCTACGCAACGCTCGCTTCAGTTGCCGCCGTCGCCGTGCTCTCAGTCGGAACTGTTGCATGGGCCGGTGTCGTTCAAGAACGCGAAGCAGCGCGCATCGATGCAGCTGTCGGATCAGGATGCTTCGGCGCCGCCGCACTCGAGAAAGAAAATGAGTGTGCGGATCCGTTCGGGCCCGCACTCTTCCCCGCGGGAGCCGATACCGATGCACCGTGGAAGGCTTCGGCACCTGAGTGCGTCACGGCGCCTGCTGACCGACAGATTCTTGCTGAGGGGAAGCCGTCATACGTTGAGTGCGATTTCGCGAACGAATCCGCAGACGCTGAACCATACCGGGTGTGGCTTGTCGGAGACTCGCACGCAGAGCACTGGCGCGCCCCAGTCTTTGATCTTGCCAGGGCCAACGGGTGGGAGCTTTACACGACGATGCAGGGTGGCTGCCCGAGCGTACCTCTCCCGATGGTGCAATCATTCAGCAAGGACACGCCTCAAGAGAAGCAGGATTCGTGTTTGAGCTGGATCAATGAGGTTTCTGAGCGCCTACTTGAGAATGCGCCCGACCTGGTCATCGTTTCAAACTTCGCTTCGACCGAGATCGTGGATGATGGGTCTGGTCGGAGCCAACCGGAGCAATTGGCCGATGGCATGTCGAGCAGTTTGACTGCGTGGGCCGATGCGGGCGCACAGGTTGTGGTTATTCGCGATGTACCAACTGCGGGAGAGACACTTGGGGCAGACTGTGTCTCAGTCTTGGGAGAGCAAGACCGTGGGTGCGTCGCTCCCCAATCACAGGTGCTTCGTTCAGACCCCATGGTCGAGGCAGTCGGTCTACTTGCTGACCCAAATATCTCGACTATCGACCTCACTCCATACTTCTGCCTGAACGAAGAGTGCTCGGGAGTTGTCGGCGGCGTGCCCGTGTTTTATGATCACGACCATGTTTCTGCGAGCTACGCGCAGTCGCTCGCACCGATGATCGGGCGCGAGCTATCAAACGTGCTCGGCGCCGAACTCCAGGGGCCAGTGGCCGCGAGGCAATAATGCCGAGGTTGTCGCTACAGGGTGCCGTCGAGCTTGTTGTTCCACATGGTGAGCGCTGAACCGATCGCCATGTGCATGTCGAGGTATTGATAGGTGCCGAGGCGCCCACCGAACAGTACGTTTGGTTCCTGCTCCGTGAGCTCACGGTACTTCAGCAGCCGTTCACGGTCGTCTGGGGTGTTCACCGGGTAGTACGGTTCGTCTTCTCGATTCGCGACGCGTGAGAACTCACGCATGATGACCGTCTTGTCGTTCGGGTACTCGCGCTCTGGGTGGAAGTGGCGGAACTCGTGGATGCGCGTGTACGGCACATCAGCGCCGGCATAGTTCATGACGCTCGTGCCCTGGAAGTCTCCAGTCGGCAGCACCTCTTGCTCGAAATCGAGTGTGCGCCACCCAAGCTCGCCCTCTGCGAAGTCGAAGTAGCGATCGACCGGACCGGTGTAGACGACCGGAGTCTTCCCATCAACCGCGGCCTTGTTGAGAGGCTGCGATTCGTCAAAGAAGTCGGTGTTCAAACGCACCTCGATGTTCGGGTGGTCTGCCATCTTCTCAAGCCACGCGGTGTAGCCTTCGACGGGCAAGCCCTCGTACTTGTCATTGAAGTAATTGTTGTTGTAGGTGTAGCGAACTGGGAGGCGGCTAATGACCTCTGCGGGAAGCTCGGTGAGCGGCGTCTGCCACTGCTTCGAGGTGTAGTCGCGGATGAACGCTTCGTAGAGGGGACGCCCAATGAGCGAGATGCCCTTTTCTTCGAGGTTCTTCGCCTCTTTGGTGTCGTGCTCAGCTGCCTGCTCAGCGATAAGCGCACGTGCTTCTGCGGGGCCGTGGGCAGAGCGGAAGAACTGGTTGATCGTGCCAAGGTTGATCGGGAGGGGGTACACCTCGCCCTCGTAGTTCGAGTACACCTTGTGTACGTAGTTCGTGAACTCGGTGAAACGGTTCACGTATTCCCACACGGTTTCGTTCGAGGTGTGGAATAGATGAGCGCCGTACTTGTGAATCTCGATCCCGGTCTCGGGCTCTGCCTCGGAGTACGCGTTCCCACCAATGTGGCTTCGACGATCGATGACCACCACTTTCTTGCCGGCGCTTGCCGCGCGTTCAGCAATGGTGAGACCGAAGAAACCTGACCCGACTACAAGAAGATCCATGGTATTCAGTCTATGGCGTCCTCGAAGAGATCCTGAAGCTGGAAGAGGTGGTATCGGCCTTCTGAATCTGCACTGAGCAGCTATCGTCTTCGAACGAGCAATGCACCTGCAAGACGCGTGCGCATTGGTGCTTGTCTGCTGAGTCCCAGCCACCATTTCTTCGGCATTAGGAACTTGTATCCCCCAAACCTACTTTGAGCCTGGGTAAGTATTGCAAAGCCAGCATGGTTTGCCCCGGCATCGCGCAATCGCGCTAGCGCCGATGCTTCCCGAACCGAAAGCACATCGAAGGCCTGGGGCGCATAATTGAAGAGATTCTCGATCACGATCGCAAGTTGTTTGGCTTGATCTGCAGTCCAAGCTTCAGCTCGGGCTTGATACGCGTCAAGAACTTGCATTCGGAGCAGCCTCACCGCGATTGACACGCGATCGGCCTGATTTTGTGACCAACTACGCCCCTCCTGTAAGAGTGCGGGCAAGTACTCGAACTCAGATTGGACCGAGGGGACCGTAGCGGTGACTCTATCCGCTTGATCCTCATGGAGGACATAGCCTGGAGCATTAACTGGATAGGAAATTCTCACACCTGAAAACCACAGCTGGGCAGTGAACAGCTGATCCTCACCCGTTCGCAACCCCTCTGCAAACTGCAGACCTGCAAAAGTACTCCGTCTGATCAGTCCACCCCAAACGCCGACCCGATAAGACAGCCGATCACGGCTACCGTGTAACGATTCTTTGCGAAAGACACGAACCGGTGGTGCCGGCATAAGTGTGCCGTTCTCACGGCGTACTCGCGAGATGATCACGTCTGCCCGATCTGCCACACCAAGCCACGCATCGATTGCGCCAGGTTCAAATTCGTCGTCTGAGTCCAGTAGCGACACAAATTCAGCAGTGGCAGCACGCAGTCCATAGTTTTTTGGCCCAGCTGGGCTTGGGATGTTGTCGCGGAAGCTCAGAATTCTCACACGTGGGTCAAAGCCAAACTCATCAAGTTCAACCTGTATTTTTTGGGCTTCAATGTTGTGCGCAACTACGTTCACTCGTACGTTTGCGCGTGTGCGTAAAAGAACAGATGCTACTGCACGCTTCACCGGTCTCTCGGGTGTATGTACTGCAATCACAACATCGACGACAGGTGGTGTCTCCATAATGAAACCAGTCTATTCTGCGAGGCATCACGAGTATCGAACGCCTGCGGCTAGTCTGAGAGACATGAATGTAACCGTCACAGCTTCTCAAGTCGCAGCATTCTTGGATGCTGAGTTCCACGGAGCAGATATTGAGATAACTAGCCCAGCCACGATAGCTGATGCAGAGGCTGGCACCCTATGCTTTGCTACCGACCCGGTGAAATACAGTGAAGCGATAGAGCACGCGCTTTCACGTGGGTCAGTAGTTCTCACACCTCACGGCGAAATTCCCCTCGCTGTGGGGACGGGCGCATCAATCCAGGTCAATAACCCGCGTGCGGACTTTGCGCGCGTTTTACGTCACTTTTTTGATACGCGTCCTGAACCAGGAATCGCCGCAAGCTCACGAGTCCACCCAACCGCAGATGTTCATCCGACTGCGTACATCGGAGAATTCACAGTAATCCGGAGCGGAGCAGTAATTGGCGCACACAGCGAAATTCGTGATCACGTTGTTATTGCCAGAAACGTCCGGATTGGAGAACACGCCCTCATCAAAAGCCATGCAGTCGTCGGCGAGGAGGGTTTCGGAATGGAGAAAGATGAAGCAGGAAACAACTTCCGCATCCCCCATCTTGGCGCAGTGAAAATTGGCGATCACGCAGAAGTTGGGTGTTTCACGACGGTGTGCGCCGGCACAGTATCCCCCACCGTGGTCGGTGATTACACGAAGATCGATGACCACGTACATGTCGCACATAATTGCCGCATCGAGCGCAATGTAATCATCACAGCATGCGCTGAAGTCTCAGGCAGTGTAGTGCTGGAAGACGAAGTATGGCTTGGACCCAATTCTTCAATAATTCAAGGAGTGACTCTGGGAAGAGGTGCATTACTCGGCATCGGTGCAGTTGCAGTTAAGAGCGTGCCGGCAGACGCCATCCATGTTGGTAACCCTGCGAAGCCTTTACCTCCCAAAAAACCCTAATAATTCTCTGCTGGAACTTTCTCAAACCACCAGAAGGGGTGTGTAAGCACCTGGAGCTGAGGTACTCGGTCAATCCACTCACCGAAATGCCCCTCTCGCCACCTACCGCTTGAATCACTGAGATATTTCATTGTCGGCATCATAAACCGATCCTCGTATGCGTGATATTGCACCGACCCGGACCACTTTTCCCGAACCCAGTCAGCAAACTCGATCCCTCCCATGCGCGCGGGTTCGTGCAAGCTGAATCCCCCCAGCTCCCGACCGCAAGCAGCTTCGAACACGGCACGTTGGCGCTCAGCCCAATCTTCATTATTCGAACCAATTACTTCACACAGGCCACCTTCAAGGTGAAGCTGAACCTCGTGCCCGAGGTCTTCCATCTCCCTAATGATTTCAAGGGACGGCAAACTTAAAAGATTGTAACCGCGAGCGTGTACCCGGAGAAAGAACGTCGAACTGCATCCCGATGCAGCATCAACGCGAGCAACCCGTGCTGCTTGTTCAATACTGTTATCGATGTCATGACGGAGAATCAAATGCTTCGCTTGCGGATCTGAGAGATAGTGAGCGAAGCTCGTCACCGCATACCCGTGCGCTGTATAGGAACGTAGGGTTTCAGCATACGAACGAAGAGAAAAGTCAATAAGGGTTGGCTTAAGTGAACTCATTTGACTCCCCTAGATCCCTGAACCGATGACAATACGAGGAATGCCAGTCCAGACCAACGGATCTGTAAAGTTTCGCCCGTCCGCCATCAGTTTTATTCCGGGGAAATCAGCTGGGCGCAGGTCCCGGTATTCAACGTGATCTGCCTGGAGGATTGCGATATCGACCGGTTCTCCGATCGTGTGGGTGACAAAACCAAAAGCTGCGAGCTCTTCTGCAGTGAACATCGGATCATGTACCGTCACAACCGCGCCACGTCGTTCGAGCTCGTCCACCGTCGGAAACACGCCAGATACAGCTGTTTCTTTCACGCCCCCGCGATACGAAGCGCCCAAGACGACGACACGTTGATCCGAGAGGTCCCCAATAGTTTGTTCAACACGATCGATCACGTAACTCGGCATCGTTGCATTGAAGTTGCGTGCCGTGCGAACGATATCGGCATCAGGATCGGTCGAAAGATACAGTCGTGGATAGACAGGAATGCAGTGTCCACCAACCGCGATTCCCGGGCGATGAATATGGCTAAACGGTTGAGAGTTGCACGCCTCGATTACTTTGTATATATCGATGCCCGCAGTGTCCGCAAAACGCGCAAACTGGTTAGCAAGCCCGATATTCACATCCCGATAGGTAGTTTCTGCAAGCTTCGCCATTTCGGCAGCTTCAGCAGTACCCATATCCCACACGCCATTTGGGTAGGGAAGGTCGTCTCGATCATCGAACGTCAACACGGCTTCGTAAAAACTGATCGCTTTCTTCGTGCCAGCCTCATTTAGGCCCCCCACGAGTTTTGGATACTTCTTAAGGTCGGCAAACACCCGGCCGGTAAGCACACGTTCGGGCGAAAACACGAGGTGAAAGCCCTCGCCTTCCTTGAGACCCGAGACCTCCTCTATAAGCGGCTTCCAGCGACCTCGAGTAGTGCCAACGGGGAGAGTTGTTTCGTAAGAAATGAGAGTTCCCGGACTCAAATGCTCTGCGAGGGAACGAGTCGCCGCGTCCATCCACCCAAAGTCAGGCTGCCAGGTCTCCTCATCCACTAGCAGTGGAACCACAATCACAACGGCATCTGCCCCGGGAACTGCTTCGGAATACTCCGTCGTCGCACGCAGCTTGCCTGCAGGAACTACCTCCGCGAGCCTCTCCGCAAGACCAACTTCACCAGGGAAAGGTTCTACCCCCTGATTAATGGCGTCAACGAGAACTGGATTAATGTCAACACCAATGACCTCGTGGCCCATCCCGGCGTATTGAGTGGCAAGTGGAAGGCCAATCTTCCCTGTGGCTACAACTGCAATCTTCACGATTGAAGTCTAGCGAGGCTTATCCACTTTTGCTCGCGCATAGACTCCTGCATATGCGGCACCGCGATGTTGCTCGGAGAATTGTGAGTTGGCATAATCTCGGATCTCTTTGGGCTGCCACCTGGATCGATCACTTAAGAGATCTTGAACTGCCACGGCAAGCGCGGTGCCCGTTCGAGCCGGCACAACTCGTGAGAATTCCGGTCGCAGGAAATCCAAATGTCCGCCAGCGCCCGCAGTAACTACCAGGAGTCCGTGACCTAACGCTTCGGCAATCGCGACCCCAAAGGTCTCTATTTGGGTTGGGAGTACAAACAAGTTGGCATTGAGTAGCCGCTCTGTAAGTTTGTCCGGTGCGAGGTGTCCGAGCAGCCTTACTTCTTTACCCACGCCAAGCTCTTTTGCTCGCGCCAACATCGCATCCTGGAGCGGGCCGGTACCGGCCCATTCAAGAGTTGTTTGAATACCGGCTGCTTTCAAACTTGCAAGCATCTCTACGGTCTCGATTGGGCCCTTGGTTGAAACCAGATTACCTACGCTCATAATTCGTAATGTATTACCGGGTTCAAGGTTAGCTACGCTCGAGAGGCGCCCTTCCGGAGCAAACCGCACAAAGTTTCCAATTACGGTAGTCGGGATTGGACGCAGCCTGTCGATCGCTGTCGCAAGAGGCTGCCCAACGGCGACAACTTCGTTGGGCTTCTTCAGATTATTTCGGAACACACGGAGTGCACCTCGAGCCGAACGAGGAACACTTGTCGAGACTAAGCCTGACCAGTGTTCGGTATGAACCCACGGCACATCGACTCTCATGCCAGTAAAGGGTAGTAGTGCTGGAAATGCCATTGTGTGCAAGACATCGGCTTGAGCGAGACCGACACCTAATGCCTTTCGGGCTGCAAGCCAGCTTCCCGGTGATGCCGCAGAAAAAGGCACGCGCTTCACTGGGATGCCATCAATCTGCTCATGCTGACGAGATGGGTCGTACCAATCCGGACGAATTAAATGAAGGACCTGAAGCTCACGCCCCTTCGCAAGCAACGACGCATCTCGTAGGTTAAACATGCCTGCACCCTCGTGTCCAGGCGAGGGAAACCACGGTGTGACGACGAGCGCTCTTTCAATCATGTTGAGCCCTTAGCCCTGCCTCGCGATAAAGGCCAAGATACGCATTGGCTCGACTTCGCTCGTCAAATATTCTGGTGGCACTTTCAGCGATTTCCCTTCGCGTGGGGAGATCTGGATCAGTAATAATCGAGAGAACAGCTTCTGCAACGCGCGCGCCTGAGTCTTCTCCTACACGCACAAACCGCGCGAATCTCGAACTGAGAAAATCGAGAAAACCGCCGTAGTCACCTGTAACGGTTGGAATTCCCGAAGCCATAGCTTCTGCAAGGGCGACCCCAAAGGTCTCAAATCTAGTTGGCATGAGAGCGATGTTAGCGTCCTGTAGATAACTCACTACAGCTTTTGGGCTGAGCTGCCCAGTGAGATGAAGTTGACTCAGCACCCCTGCATCAGTCGCAAGTCTCTCCAATGCATCCTTGAGCGGACCAGAACCGATAATAGTCAACTTTGCATCGTAACCTCGATGACGTAATTCGATTAGGGCTTCTAGCGCCTCCATCACCCCTTTAGTTTCGACAAGGGATCCAACAAATATCATTCGAAGTTGTGAGAAATCCCAAGGCTTCTCTTGAGGTAGTTCAGGTGGAAGTGTGACCGCATTCGGAATGACTTGAACATCCTTGGCGCCCCAGTTTCCGAGGGCCTGAGCAAGGATTCGGCTCACGGCGACCACCCGGTCTGGTCGACGAAGTTGACGCCGCAAAAAGCGCTGCACCCGCTGCGAGCGTGGAGTACCTACGGGTTCATCTAACATCCCAGACCAGTGTTCCGTGTGTATCCAGGGCTTGCGCACCCGCAAAGGCACGATCGGAGTAAGTGAACCGAGCGCCATTGTATGTAGGTAGTCTGCCTGTCTCAGTTCTTTTCGCACACATTGAACAGCCCGAAGCAAACTCCGGTAGTCAGAAAAAGCAAACGGCGCCCTCACCGTACGAAATTCTTCCCATATAAGTTCATCGGCAAAATTGTCGAAAAACTGAGGGGCACCAACATGCACTACCGTTATTTCGAAATGTTCGGCGAGGGTAAGCACATCACGGAGTATGAAAATACCAGCGCCTGGGCTCGAAACAGTTGGGAACCAAGGGGTAACAACTAGTATTTTTAGACGACCTGTTTCGCTCAACGTGCGCCTTTCTTTCCGACAACGAGTGAGGCGAGACCGTAGCGCAATGGCGACTGCGCATGAAACATGTATCGGGGATCCACTGTCCATATTGAGGCAAGAGCAATCTTGCTCCGCCACTTTAGACCTGCCTGTGTCAGCGGCTCCCCTAAACGTCCGGAGTCGAGCAGATGCTGTTCCGCAAGCGAAAGGAACCTCATAACTCGAGGCGCAAAGGCGAGCATTCGACGTATGAGTTCGTCGAAAAACACTTGCTCGTCAGCATTGAGTCTTGCCCGGGTTGCCAGGCTCCCCATGATCTGAACACGGACCAATTTTATGGCGAGTGCTTCTTTCGATTTTCGTGGTAGCTCTTGTATCTCTGTGTCACTAACTATTCGGGACACGCCTTCGAGTTCATCGGCAATCGGTCGGAGCATTCCGGTGACGCGGTCATCGCCGTCCGCATGACCCAAATATCCTTTATACGCTCCTGCGAAAACCACTGGGTGCCCGGAGAACCACACCTTAGCCGTGTAAGCGAGATCCTCTCCTGTTCGAAGTCCCTCCGTCAGACGCAAGCTACCAAACTCTCGAGTTGAAACCAGTCCAAGGGGTGCGCTTCGATATGCAAGCCTGTCACGAGTCGCATCGCGGACGCCCCGCCTGAACGCACGCACGGGCGGTTGCGGAACGATTCCCCCGCCAACCATGTCAATTCTGGCTATCACGGCGCTCGCTCCGACACGACGTTGGTCTGTGAGCCATCTGTCAATAGCCCCGGGCGCGAACTCGTCGTCAGACCCTAACAGCGACGTGAAGGCTCCTGTGGCAAGGTCAAGGCCGTGATTCATTGGACCCGCTGGGCTCGCCACTCCATCGTTAAACTCAACAATTCGTAACCGAGGATCGCCAGCGAATTCACTCAGTGCGACGCGAAAATCATCTGCATGTAATCCGTGCGCAACTACGGTTACTCGGACTTCCGCACGCGTGTGACGAAGCACCGACGCAACTGCCCTCGCCACCGGTCGTTCAACCCGATGCACCGCAATTACCACATCAACCTCGGGTGAATTCACCATGCACTCTTCTCAATGGGGAGGTCGAGCCATTCTTCGGTAAGTACCTGCACACTTTTCCGCCCATCATGGACCTCTCGCACAAAATGCATACCGGCTTTGCCGAGTCCACTCATGCGATTCCGATCAGCAATGAGCTCGCGGAGCACTGTCTCAAGGGTTAGTGCAGTTGTTTCCACTATTGGTAATTCAAGCTCAGATGTCTGACGCACGTACTCTCGTACCTGGTCTGTGACATGCCCAAGTACGACACGACCTGAACTCATTGCTTCACAGGCGGCGACGCCATAGCTACCAACCCGAAACTGGTCAAGCACAATGTCAGCTGCGCCGTACTCTTCGGGCATCTGAGATGCAGGTATGCCTTTCAATGGCCTGTACTCAATGAGCCCAGATTCATGCATCCTGTGGAGCGTCGGTTCGATGAGATCAGTGCCCTTCGTCCGAGCGATTGAAGGGGCATGCACTACGACCGGTCGCTCTCGCTGCCCAACTCGCTCTGGCGCCTGCCAGCGGTCTATATCGACCATCACTGGGCACCAAGTCGCCTCGGGTAGGTAGATGAGCAGATCCGGAGTAGAAACGAAGTAGGGTCCACCAAGGCGCCGTAGCGCAGTCAGGTTCCGTTTCGCCACCGTTTCTTCTCGTCCCGAATAGAAATCAGGCTCGTGATACACGGACCACGGTGTCGCTTCTCGGTTCATACTTGGTACACGAATGTCCGTGCCATGCGCCAGAAAGGCCACGTTCACTCCAAGTGCGCGCAGCTCTTTTGCTTCAGCTTCAAAGTCTTTAAAGTATCGACCCAGAAGAGGACGTTCTGCCTCGATGAGTACGTGGGAAGCCTTGGAGAGCGCCTCGAGTTGCGCTTTCTGCCAGGTCTGCGAGGAGGCGTGAACGTGCAACGGCACTTCGGTATCTATGGGAAACGAATACCCCCCGGGCACTGAGATTGCGAAACTGTGCACCCAGCTTTCAGGGCGCATCGTCGCAAGCGCATTTGCCCAGAGATACCCTTGGCCCGAATAGTTCAACGGACCAATAATGAGTCGTTCGGGCATATCGACGGGCACTTCTGGCGCGGCTGGAATCTCCTCCGGCAATGCCGGAGCCGCAAATGGGGAGAGTCGCTTCCAAAGAAATTGGGGAGGGTGATCCACTACAAAGTCGATTGACCTATTCACCCAAGCAGGAAAGCTTGCTCTTTTGCTGAGGAGATGAGAAATGAAGGCTCGCGGTTCCATAATTATCTCTCCGATTGAACAATCGCTGCGATAGATCGCGACCATCCGGCGTTCTGAGCTTCAGCTGAAAGGTCATGCGCTGCGAGATCTGAATTTTTCTTCCATGCTTTGACAGACTCTGGGTCAATTCCGCTGAGAAGCTTTGCAAGGGTCGCTTCTTTGAGGTCGGAACTGACCGCGCCAATTCCATAGCGAAGAACAAGATCTGCCATCGACTCATTCGGACCAGTCACGACTCCGAGCCTTGCCTGCACATAGTCGAAGAGCTTATTAGGAAGAGCCAGTGCGAGGTTCGTGGGCTCTAGTGGGAGGAGTGGGATACCGATGTCATAGTTACGTAACACATCCGTAAGCTCTGCTTGCGGCACTGGAGGGAGCACGTTTACACGTGGCCCAATCTTGTTTGCGAGCGCAAGAAGTTCATTGTGATAGGGAGTGCCCTCCCCCGTGAGGTAAAGATCGAGCGTGGGTTGCCCTTGGGCTTCGGCAACAGCATTCATCACGAGTTCAATACGTCGTGGTCGCTGCGCGATGCCTGAGTACACGTACCGTAAAGGGTGTGAGGTCGGTTGCGGGTCGGTGTCGAGATACGGGCTCGCGTTCACCACGACCCCTGCATCAAGCCCGTACTCTCGTGAATAACGGTTGGCGATTGGCTGGCTTACAGCAGTCCACGACCGGCCGATTTTCGCATACCGCCGCAGTTGCCATTGGAGATAGGGAAGTCGATGTTTCACCCAGGACGGCACATTGTCGTCGGTGCCCGGGAAGTATTCGTGCAGATCGAAATGTATTCGGTCCCCACCTGCAACGGAAAGCGCAAGTTGCACTGTGTTCAAATCGTTCGCCAGTATTGCGTCAAACGCGACACCGGTATCGATGTAGCGCTTCCGGAGCAATTTACGTGCGCTTCTCGGGACCGACGACAGCCAATACGCTGCGTAATAGCATCTCAGTCGAATGAGCGCATCGGTTGCGTAGGAACGTAGCCGTGACCCATCCGGGGTAAGTGCGATATGTTCCACATCGGAGTGAGGTGTCTGTCCAAACCCACACGTGGTTACGCGGTAATCGGCAGCAAATAATCGTACCTGCCGAAGCACTCTCGCATCCATCGCAATGTTTGATAAAGAAAGGATGAGGAGGCTCGGACGCGAGTCATTTCTCTTACTCTCACTCATATGAGTCCCGCGAGTTTGGCCTGCATCTTAAAGTCTGGGACCATCTCAACCACTTCGTCGAAGCTTCCACGCCCCATGATTTTTCCACCATCGATGTAACAAACCTGATCATAGTCACGAATTGTCGAGAGGCGATGAGCAATCGTAACAAATGTCACTTCACCAGTGAGCGCGCGCATTGACTCCATCACGCGATTCTCTGTCGCTGTGTCCAGAGCACTCGTGGCCTCATCGAGCACAAGTACGAACGGATCGCTGTACAACGCGCGAGCAATACCCAACCGTTGCTGCTGGCCGCCAGAAATCGATGCACCTCGCTCCCCAACACGCTCTTCTAACCCCTGAGAACGGTTGAGCAATCCCTGCAGCTGCGCACGTTCAAGCGATTCCTTCACGCGTTCCGAGTCGTATTCTTGCCTCCAGGTCAGTGCAACGTTCTGTGCGATCGAACCATCAAACACGGCGACTTTCTGAGGGACGTATCCAACTCGTGTACGCCATTGACCGATCACGGCTTCTAGTGGCATTCCATCGATCAAGATATTTCCTTGAGTTGGCACGCTCAGCCCCAGGAGAAGGTCAACGAGCGTCGATTTTCCTGCACCCGACGGACCCACAATCGCTAGCCGAGAACCAAAAGGAAGATCCAGGTCTATGTCGTTCAGCACGTCAGACTCGGCACCTGGGTATCTAAAGCTCACACCGCGCAGGGTCAGATCTTGCGGAGTCTGCATAAGTGTCATAGTGTCTGATGCGCTCGACGGGTCAAGTACGATCTTCGGCGCACGAGTTAATTCTCGAATCACATCTTGCGCATACACCTCTGCAGATACTGCTGATGTGAAGCTGCTCTGAACCGCGTTCATGGCGGGGATCATACGGAAGCCAGTGGCCGCAAACAGTGAGATCGCTACGATCGCAGCGGCAGGTCCATCGATGAGATATGCCGCTCCCCCGATGAGCAAGAATCCACCGATGAGGGCCGCTTCAAATGCGTACTTTGGAACGATGGAATAGAACGAAAGATCGGCACGAGCAGTCGTAGCGTGGGAACGGTTCTCTGAGACCACGTCACCAATTTCATCAAGCTTGCCACGGAGCGTAAGCTCCTTGAGCGCTTCCACCATCTCGGTCATTATTGTGGCCGCACGATATGCGTAGTTTCGATTATCACGCCCCGCTTTCTGCGCACGACGTGTGACTATCAACAACATTGTTATCGAAATCGCGGAGAGATATAGCAATGCGATGAGCGCCGAAAGCGGCTGCGCTACTACAAGCACCGATAGAACGCCAATGAACGTTAATGCATTGCTTGGGATCTGCGATAGCGGAAGAATAAATTGAATATTGGTGTTCGCCATTGAACTGTCGACGATTCGCGTGATCTCGGCGGTGCTCAACCGAGAACGTTCTTCCCAACTTGAATGGGTATAGGCACGGAATAATCGATTTCCGACTTCAAGCTCGTAGCTTGCAAACCGACGAGTGGCGTACCAGTGAAGGGCCACCGCTGAGACACCCTTCGCGACAAACAATGAACAAATGATCAGGATAAGCCACGGTGTTGCGCTCGATTCGAGCTCGCCGATACCTGGTATTCGAATTGGTTCCCCTGTAGCGAGAGGCGTTACCGCTAATGCAATTAGAGCGAGCGCCGCAGTATCAAGTACTGCAAGGAGACCCGTCACAACTGAGTACCACACGTAAAAAGGACGAGCGCCGCTTGGAAGGACCTCGAATAGGCCGACTAGGGTTCTCCATAAAGACTTCATTGACCCATCCTTCTCATGCTCCGGGCGACAACCTCCGCCGCATGCGCTGCCGGACCCGAAACTGACACCGCAGTTGCAGCCCAGGTTGCGACTAAGGCCCGGCGATCCGCGGTATTCCTATCGTTCAGCATTCGCCGAAATGCCTCCGCTAAGTCTGGGGCATTCCAAGATACACCGATACCAAGGGGGTCCCCTGCCACTACCGTACGCACAAAGTCCTGCGCTGGCCCAGGACCGGCATACACAATTGGTGTTCCGCAAGCGACTGAACTATACAGCTTCGTCGGAAATGCAAAATCATAACCTGCGCCCGGGCGACATGTTGCTACCGAGATTTGAGCGCCGCGTAGTAGTTCAGACAGACGTTTTGGCGCGACAACTGGAAGAAAATCCACGGCCTCCAGAAGGCCAAGATCACTCGCGCGCTTCTGCAGTTTGATGCGCTCTGACCCACCTCCAACGAATACCAGCCGCGCATCCGAGACATGCTCTCGCACTTCCTTAAACGCATCAACGACAATTTCAGCGCCATGCCATTCAGACGTCGTGCCAGCATAGACAATGGTGGGGCCCGCAAATGATTCAGCACTGCCCTCGGAACCATAGGCACGAACATCAACACCGTTGCCAATCTTGACAACGTTGCGCGTTACACCGAGTTCGCCCAGTCGTTCGACAACTCCGTCAGAGACTGCAAGCACTGCAGTTGCACCCCTTAGTGCACGTCTCTCAACCCACCGCAGAATGCGTAATACGTACGCGTTCGCACCGGTCTGGCTTGCCGCATCTGCCCAAATATCTGCTGCGTAATAGATATAAGGTGTTCGGCGAATTGATGCAGCCAAACGTACAAATAGTCCGGTCGTGGGTGGTGGCTCGACAACTATCGAGTCTTGCTTCCGACCAAACAGGATTCGAAAAAACAACGGAACGTCAAAACTCATATATTGCAGGTATCCGCGTACGTATCCCGCGCGGTCTCGGAGCACCGGCGCACGGCGAACTCTGTATGCTCGCGCTGAGTCACCGTCTGGCTGCCCCTTGGGGAGCCGCACTGTTAAGACTGTGACCTCGTGGCCTGCGGTTACCAATGTTTCAGCGAGTGCGTTCAAGCGCACCGCTGCGGCACTCGGCTCCGGATCAAATATTCGGCTGGTGATCGCAATCCGCATGCTTGTCTTAGCCCCGGCGGGGACTACGCCCCCGCAATCTTCGTGACTGCTGAAACAATACGATCCAAGTCGTTCTGAGTCAGTGAAGGGTGGACTGGGAGCGAGAGAACCTCTGCTGCAGCCCTCTCGGTCTCCGGTAACTCGAGACGAGGAGCGTACTTTGCAAGTGAAGGAAGTCGGTGATTTGGGATCGGATAGTAAACACCTGCTCCCACTTGATACTCATTTTTCAACGCAAGGTGAATTCGGTCCCGCTCGGATGCGTCCACTCGAATTGTGTACTGATGGTAGACATGCACTGCTTCAGTGGAGACAGCAGGAATCTCAATACCAGAAACGTCGCCAAGCTCCCTATTGAACATTGCGGCATTCTGTTGGCGCTTCAACGTCCACGAGTCAACCTTGGTTAACTGCACGCGCCCAATCGCTGCGTGAATATCGGTCATACGCGTATTGAACCCGATGACTTCATTCTCATACTGCTTTTCCATACCCTGGTTGCGGAGGAGTTTCACGTTGCGCGCGATCTCGTCACTCGCACACGTCACCATTCCGCCCTCGCCTGAGGTCATGTTCTTTGTTGGATACAGGCTGAACATCGCGAAGTCACCGATGGTGCCCACTGGCCGACCATTCCAGCTAGCTCCGTGTGCTTGAGCCGCGTCCTCATAGATCGCAAGCCCATGCTCTTTCGCGATTGCTTCAATCTCATCGACGAGGAATGGGTGCCCATAGAGATGTACCGGCATAATGCCCTTGGTGCGAGGAGTGATCGCAGCTCGCACCGATTCAGGATCGAGGGAAAAGTAATTTGGTTCAATATCGGCGAACACTGGAGTCGCGCCAGTGAGCGCAACCGAGTTTCCGGTGGCAGCAAACGTGAATGACGGAACTATCACTTCGTCCCCTGGCCCCACTCCCGCAGCCAAAAGACCGAGGTGCTGGCCACTCGTGCCCGAATTCACCGCAACGGTCGCGCGACCATTTACGAAGTGTGCCGCAAACTCTTGTTCGAATGTGGCGACCTCGGGCCCTTGCGCAATCATGCCAGAGCGAAGCACGCGGTCGACGGCCTCGCGCTCCTCGTCTCCGATAATTGGCTTGGCAGCGGGGATGAACTCGAGTGTCATACGAGACCTTTCACAGCGGACGTGCGGGGATCGCACACCATCGAGAATACCGCGCCCCACTTCGGAGAATCCGCAATGGGTCTACTTGTTCAACCCTGCACCGACGAAAACCACGGCCGCACTCTTTGATCCGCTCGTGACATATCCCACGCTCAGGAATCCTCGAGAGCCTCCATTCGGCTGATACAGCCATCTTGCTGCATCATTATTTGCTTGAATGAGTGACTTTGCACGGTCTACACGTTTGGCTGTCCCCCCTGAGAAGCCAGTAATAGCAGCCGCCTGGTATCTCACCCATGGTTGTTTCGTTGATAGATTGCTCTGCAATGATGCCTTACTGGAGACGATCTTCTTAGCCCAGGATCTTGCAGGCGTGCCTTTGTAGTTGTCACTCACGCGAAGACCAGAGAGATCCGAAGCGTATCGCTGCTCATTGATTTTGCTGTACAGGCGCTGCGTTCCGCTCCAGTCAGCATTGCTGATACCGCTTGGCTTCGTCATGCACTCATTGCCCACCATCACTCCGTTAGTGAGCGTTCCCGTTCCGCCGAGCAAGTAGGTATCCCCTGGTGCGAGCAGATCATTCGCAGCATATGTCGTTGTAGGCACGCACGTGCGTTGCACCAGCAGAAGCGCGCTTCCGCGCACTCCAGCTACAGCGGATCCGGCAAGTGCATCCGCAAAGTCGAGACCATATGCCCAGTAGGTGTCAGCGGTACCAGTGAAGACTCCCCTCGCAATCTTTGCGCCGGTATCGTAGCGGTCGCCTCCGGCATATCGCACCACAGTCCGTCCCGCCCCAACGGATTTCTGCATACTGCTACTCACCGAGCCGGTGCCACCTGCGATACGAATTTTCTTTACGTTGAGCCGCGTTAGTTCCTGCCGGATACTTGCAGGCGCGGTAGCACTCATTCCAGGGACGAGCAGCACCGGTGCATCGAGGTATGCAGCCGCTGCGCCTGCTGTCAGCGCATCCGCATAATTAGTACCAGTTGCGATAAAAGCTTCTGTTGAGCTGCCCCATCCGAACTTTGACACCGCTGCAGATGTGGCATATCTGTCCCCGCCGCTCACTCGAACGACCTCTTTCGCATGAGTCTTGAGGACTTTTTCTACTGAACTTGTCACGACGCCGGTACCGCCAACAATGACAATGCGTTGTGGCTTCAGTCTCTTAAGTTCGTTCGCGGTGGGCTGCGGGAGAATACCTAGGTTGGTTAATAGAAGCGGCGCATTGAGCTTTGCAGCAAGCGCGGCAGCACTCAATGAATCCGGAAAATCTGTTCCGACGGCTATGACCACGATGTCTGAAGTGGCAGGAAATGTTTGCTGAGACGCTGCGACTGCAGTCGCATACCGGTCTCCACCTGCGAGTCGGGAATTAACCTTTTCGGTCCACGATCCTGAGCCGAGAATCGTCGGTGCTGCCAGGCTCAGAGGTTGGAGCTTTGGCTCCTCAAGGTTTGATTCCAACGGTGCCTCTGAATTCACATCGGCATCATTCTGTTCTGCACCGGGGAAGTCACTTTGGGCCTCCCCCGGATCATCAGCGGTGGTATCGGGATTAACCGGAGTATCGGGATCTATAGTTTCCGAATTTTCCTCTTCGGGGCTGACTTCGGAAGTGTTTTCCGTAACTGGGACTTCTGCTTCTGCCGGTGGGGTCATCCCAAGTATCACGAGTGATATGACGATCCCAAATGAGCAGGTTGTGCCGACCATGCGCAATAATTTTGTTCTAGAAAATTGTGAACTCATCGCACTGTCCCTCCAGACACAGACTCACCGCTGCCGGGTTTTGCGCCCGGCATTGATGGCACAGTAAACGGGGTAAAGAGCATTCCACGTTTGGCGTTCCACACCGCAGTGCCCGAAGTAAATGGCATGCTGCACTCGCTGCTGCCACTCGTGCAAAGGTATTTTCCAGTTGGCCAACCCCATGATCCGATCGGGCCACCCGCCTGCATGTACCCCGAGAGCAGTTGCCCTGTTGGCACAGTGAACATTGTTGTTTCCGTAGACCCCTTGCTAAATACGGAGCCATTTGCAAAGTCGAGCATTGAGCCGCCAGTGACACTCTTAACAGTTCCCTTAGGAATGCCGAGCGCGCCGGTAATGCCGCCCTGGGCCAACCACATCTTTGCGTATGGCATCGCGACGACAGATGTCTTGCCTGATTGGACAGCGGCTGCGGCCTTCTGGAAGAGCTGCTGTGTTGCTCCCCCTGATGACGAGGCGTTGGCCACCGGATACCCCCACGACCCTGTCATGCCGCCTGCACTGTTCCATGAAGCGACAAGTGCATTCGGCACGAAATAAGCGCCCACGCTCTTCTTCTCGCCTACAACACCCTTTTGGAACTTCATCGTTCCTGTGGCCGTGGTCCCTGTGACGCCCTTGTAAGCCTCAATCGGCCAGCCCCAAGCGCCTTCAATACCACCGGCCTTCGAATAGGCGGCCAGAATCGGACTCGTCATCGTGATACCGACCACGCTTCCCGCGTTGGATGCATATATGACTCCACCGTCAAACTGTTGCATCACGCCACCACCACTGACGCTTAATGTAACTGCATTTCGAGTAGGCTGCCCTAGCCATCCCTGGTGCACGTTCCAGTAGTCGAGAATCTTTCCTGAGATGTCGTAAGCCGTGTTTGGTGAGCCGAACCAACCCTTGTACATGCCGTAAAAATTGCGGTTCCCGTACGAGGAGCATGAATTACCCTCACCCGGATAGGCCTGAAGTGACGCACTATTTGGCTGATAGGGCGTGTAAATGTACAGTCCCGCAGTGGCGCGATTTTCGATGTAGACGTTGCTGCCGCCGCATGAGGCGTTTGGATGATATTGAATGTAATTAGAGCGGAACGGCCAGTAATTGAAGCCCGTGTACCGAGCTTGATACACCTTGAACTGCCAGGCTGCGAGATATACCTGTTTAAAGAAACCTTGTTCAGATGCACTGCAGGGTGCCGTATCCGGGCACGCATAGCCGGTGGCTGAGCTGTACTGCAATACGGTGGGCCAAGTGTCGGTGACTAAGTATTGCTCTTTCTGAAGCAACACCAAGAGCACTTTTTGACTAATGCCACAGGCCTGCCCGACCTTTGCGATTATCTGAGCCGCAGTTTCATTTGCCTTACCAACATATGCCTTACAGAAGGAATCTGATGCATACGACGTGGTTGTCATCTTGAAGTCACGCAAACACTTATTGGCAATTTTGGTGTTCCCGTACTTCGAACCGGCCTTACGTCCGGAATCACCGATTGTGCATCTTGGTACCTGCGCGTTCAGGAAGCTTTGAACCTGCGATGAAGACATGGTGGCGCCGTCATAGAACAGGCTGTCGGAGATGATACTTCCAGCTTTAAACCCGGTCACTGGCGCTGCAAGTGCGGGTGTGGCCGGCGCCACAAGCACGCCAAAGAGAACCCCAACGGTAGCGATCACCGCTGCGATGAGTCTTGCGCCTTTTCGGCTACGAGGCTTATTTGTTTGCATCACCATAACTTCCAGTAAGCCTCTACTATAACTTGAAGCTTTACTTGAAATGGCACTTTTATTCATCTGCCAGAATAGATGCATGGATTCCAACGCGAATCATGACGTCTGCGTCGTGATCCCCCTCTATAACGAGGCTCAGGTCATCGCAGGTGTGGTGCAGGGGCTACTCCCCTCGTTCCCTAACGTTGTCTGTATTGATGACGGATCACGCGACGGCTCAGGCAAGATTGCGGAAGCAGCTGGCGCTCGAGTCGTTACCCATCCAATTAATCTTGGTCAGGGCGCAGCGCTCCAAACAGGGTTTGATTATGCGCTCGAACGCGGCATGGGATTTGTCGTGACGTTTGACGCAGACGGGCAACATCGCGTCATCGACGCAGAGCATATGGTTGATCGGGCCCGTAGCGAGGACCTTGCCATCGTATTTGGTTCCCGTTTTCTCGACGATCGCACGAATCCAGGCATACTCAAACGCATTGTATTGAAGACAGCGGTTTGGGTCACAAACGTCACGACCCGCACGAAGCTCACTGATGCGCATAATGGGCTTCGTGTGATTCGTGACGATGCTCTCCGACGGGTCAAGCTGCGGCAGGACCGCATGGCACACGGCACCGAGATCGTTGTGCAGCTGGGTAAGGCACAGCTCCCCTATGCCGAGCATCCTGTCGAAGTTCTCTACACTGACTACTCAAAGGCCAAAGGGCAGTCGCTTCTTAACTCGGTCAACATACTCATCGACCTCATCATTCGTTAGGGAGAGTCATGACGTTATTTCAGTTCGCACTCATTGCCGGCATTATTGTCGCGGCCATCTTCGCTATTCGCGTGGTGCCAGGCGAACGTTCGCTCGCCATCAAGCGCATCTTCGCTCTTCTGCTCGTCGTCGCAGCAATCCTTGCGATCCTCTTTCCTGGCGCACTCACCGTAGTCGCGAATACGTTTGGAATCGGGCGAGGCACCGATCTGTTGCTGTACGTCTTTATCGTGATGGCATTGCTTTTCGCGGTCGCAATAGTCCGCGCGAAGGCGCGCAGCGATGCCCGAGTCACTGACCTCGCTCGCGCAGTTGCGCTGATTGAAGCTCGCAATGTTGAGAGAGTCACCCCGACACAGGACGAAAAGAACGGCGACACCGCTTAACTAGTGCAAGCTACGACTCGGTAGAGTTTGGCATCGCCCTCCGTCGCGATCACCTCAACCGCACCCGAAGTAGCAAGATCTTCGATGCCGGGGTAGCTATGATCTCCACCGTGTACTTCGCGTTCTCCGAAATCGAGCACGTACCCGACGTTCTCATTTCGTACCGCTTCACACACCTCGGGCCGTTCATCGGCCCAGCGGAGTTCTAGCATTATCTCCGTTTCATCAGCATTTAGCCTGGTCTGCACATGCGGCATGATGACTTCTCGCCCGCTCAGCGCGTATGCGAGGGCAGTACCGGTCCATGGGTTTCCTGCTACGACTGACCCTTCTGGAACGAGCTCAGGGAGTTCGTCGAGTATTGCCAATTCATCCGCAGAAAGCAATTTTGAATCAGCGTCCGCCGTGTAACTATCTCGAACCACAGGCAAGAACGAATTCCACCCCGCGGTGAGATGCACGCCCAAAAGGCACAGTGCGACCATTCCGGCACCGGTGGCAAGTGAAGCCTTCGGCTTGAGGACGTTGAAACGTTCTACAAGCCAGACGGCTCCGATGATAGCAACTGGCAGCAACGCAATTGCGTAAAATGCCGCGAGGCGCGACATATCCGCGTACCAAACACCGACCGTAAATGCCCGCAAGCGCCAGAACGGCACTCCCGCAGCAACGAAGAACATCAATGCTCCTACGAGCCACATTCCAACTGCCGCGAGATCGCTCGGTCTGCGCCGCCCGAGCGAGACAATAATGCCAAAAACCATGAGCGCCGCAATAACGACGGGCAACCCATACCCCTGGAGCGCAAGTGTGGCGGTGCGTTCTGCGGCTTCGAGCATTGAAATACGCGGAGACCATGTGTAAGTCGGACGAAGCTTAATAAGCACCAGGAGCCCCGCGATGAGATAAGCCCCAAGGCCCACACAACGCCACAGCTTTATGCGAAACGTAAGTGCGCGGAACCCTGCAAAGACGGCTACGAGTACCAGTGGCACCGATAACGCAAGCACACCCATTGTCGCTCCGGGGTGCGCAAGAGAAATACCAGGCAGGAGCCCAAGCAACAGCACGAAGAGACCCAATGAACCAGTAATTCGGGTTGAACGAGTTACATTGAGCACCTGCAAGACAAGTGCCAGTATCAGCGGAACCAGCAACGTGCCAAGGAAGAACGGATAGAGCACACCGTAGTACAACAGGTTGAGAGGAAATGCGGTGAGACCTCCCGCAAGTACTCCAGTCGCGAGCATGGCTGCACGCGATGCGCCGACGAGCTGGCGCACGAGAAGCAATATCACTGTCGGCCAAATTAATACAGCGGCCGCGATGTTAAAAGCATTGAGCGCAATAGGCACCGAGGCACCCGATAGCTGACAGACAAGCGCCACAAGTGCGTGCCAGCTGTTCGGGTAGAAGGAGATCGAAGCTTCAGGAGTGGTGAGCGTACCCGCAACGAGTGGGGACGCATTTCCGGTCTCAAGAGTGTGCGCAATGAGGTTGAGGTGAAAAATGTTGTCGTATGTGTGCGAGATGGCTGTCGGGCTAGCGATACCTATCGCGATAACCGCGAAAACAGGCACCGCGGTGAGCGCCCACGCCACCACCGTGGGCCAACCGAGGCCAGTTTCACGCCGCCTAAGTTCTCGTGGATCGGGCTCACCTTCAGCCGAGAAGGCAAACCGAGCCCGCAGAACATTCCGAAACAGCACAACAACAACTGCCCCAAAGACGGCGGCAACCGTGAACGCCCAGAAAGGATTCCATTCGAGCCCCAACACCGGCAGAACAACGGACCCCACAACGAACATCGTCAGGGAAATTGCGGGTGCAGTCGCCAGCAACCAAAGTCCACGTAACCCAATAAGTGCCGCTACGAGTAGGCCAGGCACTAGAAGTATCCCGATGCTCGCACCCAGCGCAGGCAGAGCGGCGACCCAGTTCTCCATCATCACACGCGCGCGTAGCGCGAGTCGCTGGGGAAACGAGGTTGGGGGTTAAAACGCATCCCCTCACGAACTGCACGGCGCATACGCCTGCGAAGCGCTCGCTTTACTCCACCCTCGCGCATCTCACGTGTCATACGCAAAACATAGAGCGCAAATGCCAGGCGCCCTTCTCTGCGCAACCGGAACGAAGCTTGGTTTCGTGCACCCTTTTCAAACTTCCACACGTTGGATTCATCGATTTCCCGATAGTTCACACCGGCGTTGACCCCCATGTCGTGAACTACCTGACTGTCGAGCGCAATTATGCCTGCACCGTAATGTGCTTCGAGACGTTTTGTGTATTCCTTGTCATCGAACCAAATAAAGTACTCCCCAAGGGGTAGTCCTTGTTCTTCAAGCGCCCACCGCGGCACAAGCACCGAAACAAATGTGCACTCGGTGATGAGCAACGACTTCACTCCGTCAAGGTAAGCACGGGGCCAGTCCCAGGTGGTGATTGGGTTATTCATCTCGCATAAAGACCCGTCTGTGAACTTCACAAGCGAGCACGCGAATGGAACGTCGTATCCGAGCACATTCGACGCCTCGTCACGCTCGTCAAGTAGTAGCTCGAGCGCCTTGGATTCCGGGTAGCAATCGTCATCCATAATCCAGACGTAGTCAGCGCCAAGGTTGTACCCATAGGCCATCCCGTGTTCGAACCCACCAGCGCCACCGAGATTTGAGTCGAGGTGAAGTGTCTTAAGGCGAGGGTCAACGAGTCCGTCAAGATATTCCCGCGTGCCATCCGTGGAGTTGTTATTCACCACGACAACCCAGTCACATGCATAACTCTGTGCAAGCACGGTGTCCAGCGTCTTCGGCAACTTTGCAAGCCGGTTGTACGTGACGATCACTGCAGCGACACGACCGGTGACCGGCAGATGCTCCGACGGCTTTACGATTGGTACAGGCCGAGTGTCTGGCCTGCTGTCCTCAAAGGACTCTGCCATTAGTCGTCTTCTTTCTTCGCACCGGGGGTGAATTGCTGTTCAATGAGATCGAGCATCTCTGCAACTCTCAGACTGTCACGACGGTACTCGTCAAGTTCGTGCTCCAGCTGAGACACACGCGCTTCGAGCTCAGGGTTTGGGCTTGATGGGAACACGTTTAAGACGCGGCGGGCGTAACGCTTGAGTCGCTGCTTCATAGGGTCTCCTTTAAGACTGGCTGTTCAAGTGTGAAGCGTGCCCCATAAGGCGCACGATGTTTCTCATGTTTGGCTGGTGCGAGACGAACCACCTCAACAAGAATTCCATAGCGCGAAGCCAACGCCGAGAGTGCGCTTGGTGCGAATCCAACCGACGTCGGCCGATGCGGGTGATCAAGATCAGGCTTTCCGTAAACAGTCGTGAGCACTGAACCGCCGGAGTTCAATGCCATGCGGGCAAGCCTCATAGCTTGTGGAATCGCATGCTCCCCAAGGTGGTCAAACAAGTGGTTCGCAACCAAGTCAAATGGCCCGTCGATTCCTGAGCTCGTGGGCATCGTAAGCGCAAGGTTTCGATACAGGTTGACATGTATCGCGCTGAAGCGTTCGTCTGCGTGCGTGGTTGCAACTTCACGCGCGTACGGCGAGTAGTCTGCGGCGATCACCCGCCGGTGGGGATTCCGGTCTCGAAGCTCAGCAGCAAGCGTTCCGCCTCCGCTACCGAGGTCTACTAACCAGGAGGCACGAAGCTCAGATTCATTGGCACGGATCCAACGACGCCCCGTCAACCACGGCTCATCTCCGGCTGTTCCGAGAGTCTGATAATGCTCATTCCAAAAATCCCTGTCGCGGTGAAACGAACCGAACCAGCTCTGGAAGCGGCGGATTGTTGGCCTTGGAGTTACAAGCCGATACCCAGGGATGGGAGTTCGCCAGTTCTCGTCATAATTGATGACAAGCCAAGCTTCTGGATCGGCCGGAGCGGGAAACGGCCGTCCCTGAATGTAGACCGTCCCAAAGGGAAGCATCTGGTCTTCACTCATTTCGCCGCGCACGTGGAACGGCTGATTGATGCACCCGTCTTCAGTGAAGAAGGCGGTAAACACATCGACATAGTGGTCGAGTTCACCCTTCTCGGTACGGAAGTACAGCTGCATATGGGTTGCACTGTGCCGAACAAGCTCATATCCCAGTGCCACGAGCTTGTTGCCCACTTCAAACCCTTCGGCAGCCACGTCCACTGGGTTGGTGTGCGCTGAAAGATATGCAACGTCAGCGTCGTCGTCATGTGGAAGGAGCGCATGATCTCGTATGCCGCCAAGCAAGGTGCCACCGACTACGAATGGTCGGAGACCCATCTTGATCAAATGGTCGATAACTTCTTCGGTACGGTCGAGGATTCGTTCCTGTACACCGACGTTCCCTGACTCGAGAGTTTTGCCGAGACGGCCCCATTTGTTGAGCGCAAGTGGCACACCGTTAGCGTCAACGATGCGTGTGATCACGTCAGAGTCTGTGAATTGCGCATCGGTAGTAGCGATTACACGATCATCACCAGAGCGCTTGAGTGACACTTGTGTGCTGCCTACTAGGTACGGAATTATCGGATCTGGCCAATGGATACGTCCGCGTTGAGCCTGTGGCTGGGCAAGCAGATCAATCGACCAGACACGATCGTCCCCAAAGACAATGTCGATGGACTGCACGTCAGCCTCGAGCGGTGGCAGGACAATGCCCGCAACAGTGGCTGTAAAAGCCATGACACCTCATTTACGCTCGGTGGGTTGATATTGCCTGCAGATCTCAATGGTACTCGTGCACATCTGAAGGTCGTCCCCAGCAGATAGACTCATTCATGTGAGCGCAAACGCGATTCTGAATGATCCAGACTTCAGGAAGCCAGGTATAGGCGGAGGTCTCATCGGTGTACTTCGGCACCGATATCTCTTGTCCCTGCTACTAAAAAAGGGGATATCAACCCGTTATCACGGCTCTGCACTGGGCTGGGTGTGGTCATATATCCGCCCCGCGGCCCAGTTCCTCATGTATTACCTCGTTGTCGGGATAATCATGAAAGGCAATCGTGGAATTGAGCTGTTCCCCATTTACCTGTTCTCGGGAATTGTTGCGGTCAACCTCTTTAGCGAGGCGCTCCGGAACACAACGAGCGCGATTGTCGACAACAAATCCCTCGTGAAGAAAATCTATCTACCGCGTGAGTTATTCCCGATCGCAGCTGTTGGAGTCGGACTCGTTCACTTCCTTCCGCAAGCGATCCTGTTGCTCGTAGTTGCCCTTATTTTTGGATGGACAATCGGGTGGGTCCAGGTTTTCGCCGTCATACTTGGTGTTGCGCTTATTATTACGTTTGCCCTCGGGCTTGGACTTTTTTTCGGGGCGATCAATGTCGCTTACCGCGATGCCAAGAATTTCGTCGACCTCATACTGATGTTCGCAACTTGGGCCTCCCCCGTGCTGTATTCGTGGAACATGGTTTACGAGCATGCCCCGGCATGGCTATACAACTTATATATGGTGAACCCAATGACGGCTGCAGTCGAACTCTTTCACACAGCGTTCTGGTTACCGCTTGCACCAGATTCTGCAAGACCGACTGATATTGTGCTCCACACCGCCATAGCAGCTGCGATCGCGGCCTTCACGTTTGTCATCGGCCAACTCACCTTTAGAAAGCTGGAGGGATCCTTTGCCCAGAACCTCTAATGCCGCAGGGAAGCCGGTCATCGCATTCAATGATGTACGCAAGACGTTCAAGATCAAGCACGCACACTCGTTCAAACAAGCTTTCATCTCCGCAATTCAACGCAAAGAACTTTCCACCGATTTTAACGCGGTCGACGGCGTGAGTTTCGAAGTTTCTGAGGGTCAGTCGGTCGCGCTCATGGGTCGGAATGGTTCGGGTAAGTCAACAACGCTCAAACTACTTTCGGGTGTAATGAATCCGGATCAAGGTTGGATTCGCACTCGCGGGCGTATCGCGGGGCTACTCGAAGTAGGCGCCGGATTCCACCCAGATCTCACAGGACGCGAGAATGTCTATCTCAACGCCGCAATTCTCGGGATGAGTAAAAAGGAGACCGACGAACGCTTTGATGAAATTCTTGCGTTCTCAGAGATCGGCGACTTCATCGATACTGAGGTCAAACGCTACTCATCGGGTATGTACTCTCGGCTTGGGTTCTCTGTAGCAGTGCACACGGAGCTCGACACTTTGCTCGTTGATGAGGTCTTGTCAGTAGGCGATGCCGAGTTTCGTAAAAAGTGCGAGCAAAAAATGCTCGATCTGCAAGCTCAAGGCAAGACGATGTTCATCGTCAGCCACAACGCGGGTCAGGTCAAGAAGCTTTGCGAACGCGGCATCGTTCTAGACAAAGGTCGTATCATCTTTGACGGGCCTATCGACGAGGCAATTGTACGATTGCAGTCGAACCCGCAAGCTTCGACAACCGCGTATCCGGTCGCAGGTGAAATCTTTGATGTCTATTCCAACATGCCCGAAAAATTCGGTCAACCGATAGCACCACAACAGCAAACTTCAGAAGGCACGTTCCAAGAGTTTGAAATGGGCGTTATTACAAGCCATCAAGATGGTGGAAAAGTTATTACACAAGGATTAACCCGTGGATTCTTTCTTCCAATGTATCTCAAAAACGGGGGCCCCACAGGACCGTGGGGACTCATTGTTTCTCAGCCGAATGGCCGACTTGAAGACGGCGATGAACG
Organism: Leucobacter sp.; assembly: GCA_052106035.1. Classification (GTDB taxonomy): domain Bacteria; phylum Actinomycetota; class Actinomycetes; order Actinomycetales; family Microbacteriaceae; genus Leucobacter. Next base: position 29,669 of record JBQEBC010000005.1, read on the forward strand.
TACTATGGAATTTACCAGAGGCACCGCAGTGTTTACGCTTGAGTATGGGATCCAATTCATTTCGCTCGCGTAGTCGTTACCTGCCAATCATCTGGCGAGCTGACTCTACCGCTCTTCTCGCATATTCTTCAGGGTCGAACAGAGCAGCTGGTTTCACCTTTTCATGAACTATGTTCTCGATAGCTTCCGCCATACCTTCAGGACTCACGTCTACTAGAAGCCCAAATTGACCACCGTTAAGCACCGATGCAGGGCCAGGAATGTTTGTCGACACTACTGGAGTCCCAAGCGTCAAGGCTTCGAGGAGAACGAGAGACTGTCCTTCGTGCGTTGACGAAACAACTAACGCACTAGCTCGACGAATCGCGGGGTATGGGTTCGAGCGATGACCAGCAAAGTGGACGTTATCCTTTAGCCCCAGTTTGCGAGCCAATCTGCGAAGGTCATTCATCAACGGGCCATCACCTAGGAACAACGCATATACGGGTTCAGGCAGGTTTTTGATTGAAATAGCCAAGCCATTTAAGAAGTCTGCATGGTTCTTTTCAACCGAAAGCCTCCCAACGACGACAATATGTGTTCCGGCCTGATTCATCCATTGCTCAACGTCTGAATCGAGTGGCTCATTGCCAAGCTGTCGAATCTCATTTGGGCTGATGGTATTCGGCATTGCGAAGTGTCGTTCTGCAGGTACTCCGTAAGCATCTCTCAGATCGGTCTGATTAACTCGCATTACTGAATCGCTCACAGTCGGAAGTGCGTCAAATTCCTGGAGTAGGTGACCAGTCGACGTTAGCCATGGATACTTCATTTCGCGTTCTCTCTCAAACTCAAAATGAAGTACATATGTGGTTCGAGTCGACGGCGGAAACCCAAGAGCCACAAGAGCAGTTTGATAGAAGCCGTAGCCATCAAAATCTATCGCAGTAAAGAACCTCACATTAGATAAGTGTTTCCGCCGTTCACGCTGCATCAGGCTCTTAAGCTGCTGCATGCTTGCTTGACTTGGTTTGTTACGAAAAACCCTCAACTGACGCCATGAATTATTCTCACGTCTCGTCCCAACCATCCGTTGTGAAGTAATTGTGAATTTCAAATGCTGATGCAACTCCTCAGCAACAGACCGGTTCGAGAGGTTCGACAGTGCAGCATTAGGGATAAGTAGGCGTGCCTTACTCGCGAGGTCTGGCACCGACAATAGGAGATTCCGTAGAGACCTAGTAATTCCATTGGGATTGAAGCTCACCATCGAAATAAGTATCCGATTCAAGCTACGTTCCTCACTTGCGGTTTGTGGCTCAACTTGCGTTTGAAACACAGCGTCGACTACCCGCTCGGTCGATTTTCCGTCCTCTCTTGCCCAGATGTCAGCGGTTGGCAGACTTCCCCAATCAACGCTCGAAGCCACGAGCGAGAGCGCCTCAACCAGATCTTTTTCGCTGTGACAATCCATTCCGGGCACTTCGGTCGATTTAAAGTAAAGCCCGCGTCGCCGCTCGTAGTCGTCATAGTCGAAAATGTACTTGAGAATTGGTCTGTTTAAAGGCGCAAAGTCAAAAATAACACTCGAGTAGTCGGAGACAAGTACATCCGAAACTGCGAGCATTTCATTCGTGTCAATAGTGTCAGGCACGATCGTAATGTTCGCTGGGAGATCCTGTCCTTCCAACTCAACAGAAACAAAATGATGTACGCGTACTGCAATGTGCACTCCAGGAACCAACGCCATTTTACGGACTGCGCTGACGAACTGTGCTACTTCCGTTTCGACCATGCCTGTCGTACCTCGCCACGTTGGCGCATACAACACGATTCGGTCGCCAGGCTTAACACCTAGTTCCGTGCGGATATGCCTTTTATCTTTTTCGCTCAGCGTCATTGTGTAATCCACACGTGGCTGACCGAGAATATGAATGCGAGCGTCACAAATGTCAGACACATCCTGACTCTCCAGCATGACGTGCGCAGTGTGCTCATCCGGAAATACCAGGTCCGTAGCTTGCAACATGTTTCTCGCTATGTTGTCAAATGAATATGGATCCCCTGGCACATCACTACCAAGCATTTTCCATGGCGCACCGTGCCAGGTATTGATGTATCGTTGACCTTCACGCCGAACAAAAGTTCGTGCGAACGATGTGTTGTTAACTAAAGTTCCCGCGGTGGCCAACAATCTGCGGTACCCATCCGAATCTGCAGATACAAAGGTAACCCGAGGGTTGTCTCGGAGCGCTGGATGAATTGGAGAATTCTTTCCAATCGCCCATACATGTCTGAGTTCTTTGCGCGTGTTCAGAAGGTATCGACAAATGGCGAGAGGATTGCAAGCGGTCTTAGCTCCACCAAACGACTCATAAAGCACTACTGTTTCGTCTAGCGGAAGACGCTCAAAAGCTTCGGCATAAAGTTCAATCTTTCTCGGCTTCTGAAATTCCCTATGCACTTCGCCCGGCGAGGGAAGCAAAGCTTCACTGCCATATTCAAAGGCGCGTAGCGCTTCGTTTTCCCGCGAGAGTATTCCCCAATTGCCATTGCACCTTAACGAGGTTCGGCAAAGTCGAGGATGAACGAGACAACCGTCCTAGTAGCTCGGAGGCCGCGCCAAAATCCTTGCGGTCTAGTGCAGATTGGGCGGACCCTACAAGCGTTGCAAAATCAGGGCTTACCTCAGGTTGAAATCCCCGCAACGAAAAATAACGATGGTCAATGTTTCTCCAAGCGTTTACAGCTCGCCCGATATCCCCAGAGTCACTTGCCGAACGCGCAAGTCGCATCTCGAGACGCATCTCCCGTTGCCTAGCTACCGCGCCACGAGGCGCGAATCTATTCACTGCATTCTCATAAGCTTCAAGCGCTTCTGCAGGCTTTCCCGCCAATTCGTAACTTAAGCCTTGCAGCATCTCGGTATCAAGACCTACTGTCGGGTCGACATCTGAGAGCACTTCAATCGCTTCACTTGTTAACTCAGCTTGAAGCAGCCCCTCCACAAGCAAACGAAGACGTTCTGCTTCCCCCTTTTTGGAGATTGCTGTGGTTGTTCTAAGCCCCGCAAGTGCGGCCTGTGTGTTTCCCCATTTAAGATGCAAGGCGCTGGCGCGCAATGAAGCTTCAACCCTGATTCCTGCTTCGTCTGCAGCTGCGACATATGCATCTTCCGCTTTGACATCATCATTCAGCTGGGTATAGGCAAATCCGAGACGATACCAATCCTCCCAGCCAGATCTTTTTCCTACGCTGTGCTCTAGATGCGGGATAGCTTGTAAATATTCTCCGGCGTCAAACAACTGAGAGCCAATTAGTTCAGACCATTCACGATCGTTTGCCGCAGTGTGATCGAGCTCAAGTACACGAGCTGCCGCCTCAATGGATGGGGCCATGTTTCCACGAGACCGACGGTTTCTCGCCTGCTCCTTATAAAGTTCTGTCCAATTGGGATCCATTTCGAAAGCTTGACTCAATGCGATATCACCACGCCATGTGGAACCAGTGTCATACCAGACCCGGGCGCACGCGAGAGACCAGGCTGCGGAAGATTCAGCTTTTGTTTCCCAAGTAAATTCGATACTTTCCAACGCCGCAGTGAGGCGTCCAATCCGACGCAATTGACGCACAATTGCAAAAGAAGCGCTCGGTTGTACAGACAGTGCAACCATAAGTCTGTCAGCGAGTAAATTACTCATCCTCGCAAGAGGTCGTTGTTTAATGAGACCACTATCGATGATCTTACGGAGCAAAAAGAGATCAACTCGCCAGCGACTATCCTGATCGGTCAGCACCTTAATGGGTTTAAGTGCTTTTGCGATGACCAATGCAGCCAAAGCCACCTCCTGTTAAGCAACGTGAAATACTCTGTTCAGGTTACTTCACTGCGGAAGAAATCGATCAAAGCCTGAGCTCCAGAGCCAGCCGCACCCAGCGAACTTGCCCGGTACACTGAGTACGCCTACCTACTACCTTCTAATAGGGAGAACGCATGACCCTCCGCTTTGGCTTAATCGGGCTCGGCATGATGGGCCGCCATCATGCTCGAGTTGCCCGAGAGATAGACGGCGTCGAACTCGTGGCCGTCGCAGATGCAATGGGTGACCCACATAATGCTGGAGGCGGACTTCCTCACTACGACTCCGTTGAGCAACTCATTGACCACGGGGTCGATGCTGTAGTCGTTGCCGTCCCCACTCGCTTCCACGAGGAGGTTGGGCTGAAACTGGCCGAGGCTGGCGTTCATGCGCTCATTGAGAAACCTGTTGCACATTCCCTCGAAGCCGGCGAACGACTCGTCGAAGCGTTTGAATCCAAAGGACTCACCGGTGCGGTTGGTCACATTGAGCGGTTCAACCCGGCACTCATGAGCCTCCGTCAACGGCTCCAGAGCGGTGACCTTGGCGAGGTCTACCAGATTCATACCCGCCGCCAGGGGCCGTTCCCGTCACGTATCGCCGACGTTGGTGTGATGAAGGACCTCGGAAGCCACGACGTCGATCTCACTGCCTGGCTTGCTCATTCAGATTTTGCCACGATCGCCGCTCAGACTGCGTTCCAGAGTGGTCGCGAACACGAAGATATGGTGAGCATTTCAGCCAAACTCGAGAACGGCATTATCACCGATCACCTGGTGAACTGGTTGACTCCATTTAAGGAACGCCTCACGCTCGTCACCGGCGAACGAGGTGCGTTTGTAGCCGACACGCTCACCGCAGACCTTACATTCTTCGAGAATGGCACTCATGCCACAGAATGGGAGGCCGTCACGTCGTTCCGCGGCGTGAGTGAAGGCACCATCACACGATTCCAACTCGAGAAGCGCGAGCCATTAAAAAGCGAACACGAGGCCTTCCGGGACCTGATTCTTGGGAAGCCGTCAGAGGCCGTCACACTTCGTGAAGGATTGCAGGTGCTTCGTGTCTGCGAGGCTGCGCTTGAATCGTCAGCAAGTGGAACAACTGTCACGCTGGGCACAAAGGCTTAGCGATTGAGTGACGCAAACATCAATTCACTCGCCTTCATCGGCCCAGGCGTTGAAGTCGGTGCCAATGTCACGATCGGGCCTGGTGCCGTCATCCTTGGTCCCTGCATCATCGAAGACAACGTATGGATTGGACCCGGCGCACAAATTGGCGCACCACCAGAGATGAATGACCACGAGCAGAACACAGCGTGGAACGGGGATCTGGTCCACGCAGGTGTGCGCATCTGCGACGGTGCAGTGATCCGCGAAGGCGTGGTTATTCACCAAGGAAGCTACCGAGAAACCACTGTCGGTGCTGGCTCATGGGTACTCAATCGCGCTTATCTCGCCCACGACGTACTGCTGGGCAAAGGTGCAACGGTTTCTGCCGGGGTCTCAATAGGAGGTCACTGCGTCATCGGAGACCGGGCAAACATCGGCATGAATGCGAGTGTGCATCAACGCACGTTCATCGGTGCTGGCACGATGGTCGGTATGGGAACTCCTGTTGCGCGCGACGTGCCCCCGTACACGAAAGCTTTCGGCAGTCCCGCACGTGTGCGTGGAGTAAACACGATTGGAATGACTCGGCAGGAGGTCCCCGAGGCCGAAATTGCTGCTCTTGTCGCGTCGTATAGTTCAGGCGACCTCCTCCTTGAGCACGCTGATCTGTCACAGTGGAAAGGGACACTCGCGGCTGACCTCGCACAGTGGGTGTGGCGCGAGGGGCGTAAGCCCATGACAGCAGAAATCGCACAAGGGTAGCCTGAGTGGCGCTTCAGTTGCCGTTCGAATTCAAGGTCGGCAAGGAACCCGATGTACTTGAATCAATACTGTCTTCCCTCACGGATGTACAGCTGTCACAGCTCAATGCGGCGCTCAGTTATCACTCGCTGATCAATCCGGGCCGCCAAATCAAGGTCCGAGTTGTAATTGGCGACACGTCCCGGGTGCCAGCACTCACCGACCCAACAACTCTCGACGGTACTGCCTCTGAGCATGCGGCCCCACTCGGCACCGTGCACTTACAGAGCATTGCGGTTGGAGAACCCGGATCTCTCTCCGAAGACTCTGCGCCGCTCCACCTCACCATTCGGCTCGGCCATGCTGACGCGACCCCCGCGAGTACACTTCCCCCAGTTCCACAGCCTTTCCCCCGCCGCGTATATAGGGAGCTTGAGAAGCGTGCTCCCCAGCTGATCGATGCTGTACGGGAGACCGTGATGAAACGCAGAGAAGAAGCGATCTCCCGCAAGCTTCTTCGCTACCCAGAAGGGCCTACAAACGCCTCCCCTGAAGTTATCAACGCTTCGCATCTCCATCCCAATGATCCGCCAGCAGGTGTTCCCCGAGCGGTTCTTTTTGGGCTGCACTGGTTACAAACCGGCGGTGCAGAGCGATGGGCGCTTGAATCAATTCAGCTCGCGAAAGATGCCGGCTTCTTACCGATCGTGGTCACCGACCAAAACTCGATACATCCGTGGTCGAACCGGCCTGAGTTTTCGGGCGCGCTCATCATCAATCTGAGCTTTACCGCCCATGAACACCCGCTTGACCTCGCGCTCGCGCATGCACTTCTTGAGAATTACAACATTCAAGGCGTCGTGCTGCATCACTCCGAGTGGCTGTATCGCTGTCTTCCGTGGATACATGCGGAGCGACCAGAGATTCCCGTTGTTGATTCGTTACACATTGTTGAATACCTGGGCGGTGGGTACCCAGGATTTGCCTCACACTACGATGAGTTCATCGACACACACCACGTCATCTCACCTCAGCTCGTCGAGTGGCTGACAATGGTACAGAATATTGACTCTGCAAAGCTCGCCCTCGCACCGCTCACCGCACTCACCGTTGACGAAATCGGAGGCTTCAAGCAGCGTCGTTCCGCGAAGCCTCTCACTATTGCGTTCATCGGACGTCTCTCCCGGCAGAAGCGACCCGACGTTTTTCTCGGCCTCGTGCGTGACCTCCGCAAGCGTGGAGTGCCATTCCGCGCGATCTTGCACGGCGACGGCGAAATGCGCAACATTGTTGACGGCCTGATCTCCCAGATGAAACTCACCGGAGTCATCGAACAACGCTTTGAGGACGTACCCGTAGACGTCACGCTCGCCGAGAGCGACGTTCTCGTGGTGACATCTATAAATGAAGGGCTCACCCTCACGACGTTTGAGGCAGTCGCTGCGGGAATTCCAGTTATCTCTACCGACGTCGGCTCACAGCGCACAATTGTTCAAGGAGACGCGCTTTTCCCACGCCCCGCAAAACCGTTTATTACGGGTGCTTCCACACTCATTGCCCGTATGGTCGATGACGAGTCGCTCCGTGAACGCATTTGGGAAGAACAACAAGCGCGAGTGAAAGAATTTTCCGCGCTCCCAACAGCACACCATTGGATGAAGGAGTACTTCGAATCATGGCAGGCATAGCCGCAGTAGTCGTAACATTCAACCGTCTCGAAAAGCTCAAAAAGGTCATTGCCTCGATTGAGGCACAAGAGCATCACCCCACACACCTTGTCATCGTCGATAACGCATCGACAGATGGGACAGGTGAATATCTCGCAGGGCTGTCTTCATCTGTGCCCTTCGAGATCGTTCCCCTTGAAACCAATACCGGTGGTGCGGGCGGGTTTTCTGTCGGTATGCGTCGCGGCTACGAGCTCGGTGCAGACTATGTCTGGATCATGGACGATGACGGGTACCCCGATCCTGACGCCCTCAAGAAGCTTTTGGCGGGCCTCGATAGCGCGAGCACTGCACTTGGAGCACAGGTGCCGTTCGCGTGTTCGGTCGTGACCTTCACCGACGGTGAGCTCTGCGAGATGAATAATCCAGTTCCGACCTGGGACTGGGGCCGGCTGCTCGTGAAGGGGCAGCAGAACGTGCTGGTTTCGCAGTGCTCCTTCGTTTCTGTGCTTATTCCGCGATGGGTACTTGAAAAGCACGGGCTCCCCTACAAGGAATACTTCATCTGGTTCGATGACGCCGAATACACGATCCGCATCTCACGCGATGTGGCCGGTATTCAGGTGCTCGATAGCGTCACCGTGCACGACATGGGTGAGAACAAGGGCGTGAACTGGGGCATGATCGACGAAAAGAATGCCTGGAAGTTTGCGTACGGAGCGCGAAACCAAGCGTCGTACCAATGGCACCATCGATCAAAGCCTCACTTCCTGCTTTTTGCGGCTCAAGTGCTCGTTGGTATGCGTCGTGGAAAAGTCTCGAGAAAACTACAGCGAGGCATTCGCAAGAAGCTCTGGGAAGGTGTGCGGTTCAATCCTCAGATCGATCGCGTCACGTAGTCGATTTCTAGGGAGTCCAGCCGGACGCATCACTTCATTCGGCGCAGCCACGAATCACATGGACGAGCGACAGCGATCGCCTCTACGTATTTCCCCCCGATGATGTATTGACGTTGGTGGTCTCCTTTGACTGTGCCCAAGGAGGCCGCTTTTTGCTGCGTTTATCGCCTCGGTGAAGTCGCACGTTGCGTTCACTTCTCAGTATTTTCTCCGCATGTGCACAAGCTCAATGCGTAGCAGACTCACCTTCAACTGACGGACAAATTCCTAATTTGCGAAGTAGCTGAAGAGGACAATATGAACACGGTGGGGGCCGGACGATGGCGAAAAGCCACGCTCTACCCCGTCGCTGCCCTCTTTGTTTCAACTGCGATGATGCTTGCGATGACGGGCCTCAATCCCGCAGTTGCGAGTACGACAGGGCAGGAGAAGGGTGAAGCGGCGTCTTCGTCCGTCGATCCAGGTTCTCAATTAGTTAAGAACGTTGCTCTGCAACAGCAGTCGATTCATGAACCAGTTACGAACCAGGACCGAAAGTCGAACCCTCCTGCGGAAGAAGAACCAGAACCTGAGCAGGTCAAGAGGGGAAACCCCGAAACAGACCTTCCGGAGACCCCACCACCCGATAGCAGCTCTGAGCAGGTTGAGGTTGAGGGGTTCGTTGACGGGACCGACTCGGTAATGCAGGCAGGCCAAGCAGCCCCGGTGCCGCAAGACAAAGACCCTCCTCAGCCCGAGCCGAAGCCACCCGCAGAAGCAGAACCTCAGATTGAGACCACAGCAGAACCAAAACCACCGCTCGCGGTAGAGACGAATGCGTCGGAGGCTCCAATCACTTCGACCTTGCAAGAACAAGGCACCTCCGAGACTGCACAGCAGCCTCCCGCTGAGGAAGTACCGGAACCAGACCCCACTGAGACAACACCACCCGATACCGACCCAGAGGTAGTTGAGGGCGAGGATCCTCCTACTGAGGTAACTCCGGACGTGCCCGACGATCAGATTGCTCCGATACCGAAGGACAAAGACCCACCCAAGGTAACACCTCAGCCGTCAGAACCGGCACCAATACCTAAGCCCGCCCCGAAACCAAAGCCGTCAAGCCAACCGGCTCCAACAAGTAAACACACCACGAACTTGCCAAAAGGCGCTAACCCTGGATCACACAGCCAAATCTGGCTCCAGGAAGCACCCGCTCCGGCGAAAGGGCTCATTGGGGATGATTACCCCAGCAAGTACAAGATGCTCCCCGCGTTCCCCATGGTCCCGGACGAGTGGAATTTCTATCACCGCCAGTGCACTTCGTTTGTCGCGTGGCGACTAGTGAGCGCGAATAAGGTTCCATTTTCGAATTCATCGCTCGGAGTGCCGAGCTGGGGCAATGCTGGCCAGTGGGGGGAGGCGGCACGTCAAGCGGGTTTTCGGGTCGACATGAACCCCGCCGTCGGTTCAGTGGGTTACAGCCTGCCCAATCACGCAGGGGCTTCTCCCTATGGGCATGTGGTGTGGGTCGCACAGGTTCTCGATGATGGCCGCATTGTCGTAGAAGAGTACAACTACGGCTCACCCGCTGGGCATTACCACGCACGAACTGTTCCGAAAGAGACGTTCTCTGGATTCATCCATATCCGTGACCTCGTGGCGCCGCCGACCCCATCCGGGCCTCCTTCAACAGCGACACCTGTTTCGTCAACCACGTCGGCATCAGTCGAGAAAGTACTTACCTCTGCAGCATCGTGGTTGACAGAGTCTGAACTGGCATTGAAATTGGGGCTCAAGCTGGAGCTGGCGCTTGAGTCGATGCAGCAAAGCGTCCCCGCAGCACCGTTACAGTTTGAGCCCGATTCGGCTCACTCCGCCAGCAGCCTCTGGTTTGTTGTTCTGGCGTTGGCTGTGCCGGTCAAGGCTCCGTTCCTGGCCCGCAGCGCGCTGTACGGGGTACTGAGACGTGAAACGATCCTCACCTCAACGCGTGCCTGGGTGCTGAGCTTTTACTCGCGAGTTCTCACACCAACAGATGTGTTGGGGCTGACAGGTTTTCTCATCGAAACGCGCAGCTCGCTTCGAAAGCCAATGCACGGCAAAACAGCTCCGGTGGCGCTGGGCCAACCGGTTCGAGACCGACGGGGGTCACTATGAGAAGGACAAGGTATTTCGCGGCGGCAACAAGTCTGTGTGCAGTAGCGATGATCACCGGGTGTAACAGCGCAGGGCCGTCAGGATTTGACTCAATTGATGAGTTACAACAGGCGTTCGTCGACGCGGGAGCAACCTGCGAGGACTGGCAACTCGGCTCGCAGACAGGCAACTGGAGTGCGTTCGGTAACTGCGATGTGACCGGAGCCACGCTGTCTATTTATGACAGCACTGAGGACCGCAACCGCATGCTCGAACAGCTGCAAAGCGGTACCAGTCTGCACTCAAAGGCGTTCGTGGGGTCGAACTGGATTATCACGACCGACACTGATCTTTCGATCGCCGAAGAGATGGGTGGCAAAGTGATCGGGCTGTAATTCGTTCCAAGAATTTTAGAAAACCAAGCATGACGAAAGCAATGGAGGTTTCGGACCATGAAAAATGAATCACCCCATCGACGACGGGGTAAGAAGGTCGTCGGAGTTCTGCTCGGAGCGCTTCTCGCGATACCGATGTATGGCGTGGCAGTCACCCCGGCTGTTGCTGCCACCGATGAAAACCCGTCGTTCTACCTGAATGCGAATGACCTCGACTTCATCCTCCGGCAAATTCAAATCTCAGAGGCGCACGCCGCTGGTGGAACTCTGCTGTGCGCGACGCCGACCGACCGTTCAGGCAAGTGTGTGCCGAGCCCGAAGCTTCCCTTCGGGCTTCGCACAGTTGACGGCTCATTCAACAATCTCGTCGATGGGCGCAGCCACTGGGGTGCAGCAGATCAGTCGTTCCCAACGATTCTCGAGCCGCACTACCGCCAGGCAGACCCCGCTCTCACGGCCCCGGGAGCTCCGCCAGCGGGCAACACAGATGTATGTGAGCCGGGCCTCACCTGCTACGCCCAGTGGGAACCAGGACACATTGTCTACGATTCGTCACCGCGAGTAATCTCGAACCTCATCGTGGACCAGAGCACGAGCAATCCGGCGGCAGTGAACGCTGCCCAGCATCTGCCTGGTTCGGAGATTAGGCCAGATGGCTCGATTCACCTTCCAAACATGGCTCCAGACGAAGGTTTGTCAGCGCCGACAAATGCCTTCTTCACATTCTTTGGCCAGTTCTTCGATCACGGTCTTGACCTGGTCGACAAGGGCGGGAACGGAACACTCATCGTTCCGCTCCAAGCGGATGACCCGCTGCGCACGCACCCTGGTTTCAACCCCCAAACTCCATACCTCGTGCTTACGCGTGCAACGCGGCAGCCCGGGCCTGATGGTGTGATTGGGACCAACGACGACACGCACAACAATGAAACGACGGCGTTTGTTGACCAAAACCAGACGTACACGTCGCACCCCTCCCACCAGGTGTTCCTACGTGAGTATCAACTCGTGGACGGAGTACCGATGGACACGGGCCAGCTGCTGAACGCACCCGAAGGAGGGCTTGCAACCTGGACTGATATTCAGAATCAGGCACGAGACCTTCTCGGCATTGAGCTGACGGACAAGCGCGCCCTTGACGTGCCGCAGGTGGTTTCTGACCCCTACGGTAACTTCGTTGCCGGCCCATCTGGCTTCCCAATGGTGGTCACTGACAATGGTGGTGAACCGCTGAACGTAGAGGGCAACCCTGGTGCTCCTGTCAACGCAGATAATGCGTTGACAACCGGGCACGCGTTCCTCGAAGATATCGCCCACGGGGCCACTCCAGTGGTTGTCGGAGGCGAACTCATGCCTCGATTCGACGAGGATGGGAACCCCGTGCTCGATGACGCCGGAGAGCCAGTGCTCACCGGTTACGACAACGTCTCACTCGGCGCACATTTCATCACGGGTGACGGCCGCGGCAATGAGAACATTGGGTTGTCGACCGTGCATGCCGTGTTCCACGCAGAACACAATCGTATGGTGGGTTCAGTGATGGAGACGCTTGATGCGAATCCCGAACTCAAGAATGCATATCTTGGGCTCGAACATGCTTGGCCGAACAAGCGACCGGCAGATGTTCTGCCGGGGCCAGAGACAGACGACTGGAACTACCAGCAGCGTGTGTTTCAAGCGGCACGGTTTGCCACGGAAATGCAATACCAGCACCTCGTGTTTGAGGAGTTTGCTCGTACCGTTCAGCCGTCGATTGACGCAGTCGTGTTCAACGAGAATTCGTACAACGCGAATATCGACCCATCAATCACCGCTGAGTTCGCCCACGTCGTGTACCGTTTTGGACACTCGATGCTGACCGATGAGATTGATCGGAAGGGCTTCGACACAGCAAACGTGCCACTGCTCGATGGGTTCTTGAACCCGTCGGCCTACAACGATGGCGGCCGACTCAACGCAGAACAAGCGGCCGGTTCGATCGTCAATGGCACCGTTCGCCAACAAAGTTCGCAGATCGATGAGTTCGTTGTGGACACGCTGCGGAACAACCTACTGGGTCTCCCGCTTGACCTTCCAACGATTAACTTGTTGCGCGCACGAGACGCCGGTGTACCTCCTCTCCAAGAGGCACGTCGAACGTTCTTCGACGCCACAGGTGACCCGTCACTACGGCCGTATTCAAACTGGGTCGACTTCGGCAATGGTTTGAAGAATGGCAACATCTTCGGGCGCGACGCAACAAACTCGTCACTCGTGAACTTCGTGGCGGCCTACGGCACACACGATTCGATCCTCGCTGAATCTACGATCGATGGGAAGCGGGAAGCCGCGTCACTCCTCGTAAGTGGGACGACAGTGGGCGAAGAGGCGTTTATCGGGCGACACCCAGGAGCAACGTCAGATCACACGGCTGCGCTTATCTCACAGTCACAGTTTTCTGCGCCAGTCCCTGTTGTGTACCTGACTACAAATGGTAACTTTCCTGACGCACTGGCGGCCGGACCTCTGGCTGCCGCAGGACCTGGTCCGCTGCTGCTAACAGGCACAAACTCTGTACCTTTCTACACTCTCACGGAGATCCAACGTCTCAACCCAGAACGAATTGTAGTTCTGGGCGGTGATGGGGTTATCGCAAAATCCGTAACCGATCAGCTGAAGAGTCTCTTCGGAATCAACGCCACTCGAATTGGTGGAGAGAACAGATTCGAGACAGCAGTCAACATCAGCAAAAAGCTGATACCAACTGCAGGTGGTGCCGACACCGTGTACGTTTCAACGGGCCAGGACTTCCCTGACTCGTTGGCAGCAGCATCAGTTGCGGCGCGCGATGGTGACCCAATTCTGTTAACACAATCAACTCAACTTCCGACCATCACTCGGAACGAGCTGAGGCGTCTCGATCCTGATCGAATTGTCGTCATGGGTGGCACGGGAGTCGTTTCTACTGCAACTGTCCAAGCCATTCAGGCCGCAGTTCCAGGCGTGACTATTGATCGTTTCGGTGGAGCAAATCGATTTGAGACTGCGGTTGCATTGAGCCGAGGCTCATTCGACAGTGGTCACGGTGGAACGCTGTACATCACAACAGGGATGAACTTCCGAGACGGCCTCGCGGTCGGCCCAGTTGCCGGCATTAATAACCGACCAGTATTGCTCGTTCCAAATGCTGCGCCGAATGGAAGAACGACTATCCCGCAAGTGGTGCTCAATGAAATCGAACGCCTCGCCCCGGACAAGATCGTGATTCTTGGAGGGACAGGCGCCGTGAGCGCGGACGTTGACGTGCAACTGAATGAGTTCGCACCAACACCGCAGGAAGCGCCTCAAGACCGCGTCGACTTCATGCTCTCAACTGGCGCATATGCCAGCGAGACAGGAACGGTCACAGGTCTTGAAGATGTTGATTTCTGGACTGGTGGTCTCGCGGAACGGGTGAACCCGTTCGGTGGATTGCTCGGCTCGTCGTTCAACTTCGTCTTCGAAGAACAACTCGAAGCGTTGCAGTTCGGTGATCGGTTCTACTACCTGTTCCGTAACCAAGGGAACCAGTTGTTCGCAGCTCTTGAAGCGAACTCGTTCTCTTCAATCATTGAACGCAACACCGATGCATCGGAGTTGCCGGCGAATATCTTCTCCGTGCAAGACCCGGTGATCTCGCTCGCCAGTGTCGCGCAACCCTACCCGGGCACGCTGCGGCAAGATCCAGACGGAACATTCCGCTGGGTTGGTGACGAACACGTTGAGATTCACGGCACCTCGGGTGATGATCGCATCAGAACCGACGAGGGCGACGATTCCGTCTCTGCAAAGGGCGGAAACGACAGAATCGAGGGCGGTGCCGGCAACGACACACTCGCTGGCGGCGACGGCAACGACGTGATTACCGACACCTTCGGTGATGACGTTCTGAAGGGCCAGTGGGGCAATGATGCGCTCCACTCGGGGCCTGGCTTCGATATCGTTCACGGTGGCCCAGGGCACGACTTCCTGGCGAACGGTGGAGACACCGATAACGTGTTCGCCGGAGACGGGCATGACGTCATTATCGGCAGCACCGGACGTATCGTCGCAGCATTCGGTGGCGAAGATAACGACTGGGTTGAAGGTAGCCGACATGCAGACCTCTTGCAGGGTGACAACGGCGATCAATTTCAGGCTGATGTGATCGGCGGCGACGATGTTGTCATCGGTCGCGGTGGTGACGACGACATCGAAGGTGAGGGTGGCGATGACATCCTGGTCGGAGAATGGTTCGGAACCGACCGGCACCTGGGCAATATGGGATTCGACTGGATCACGTATTACGGTGAAGACGCAAACGTCAACGTCGACTTCCTGGTGACTACCCTCCAACGGCCCGATGTGACCGCCGTACGCGATCGCTACGACCAACTGGAGGCAATGTCAGGTGGTTCGGGTAATGACCAACTGCGCGGTATCGGGCGAGAGCTCGACGGCGGAGAAGGTGCGGATCCGACACTGCACAAGATGACGGAATCGACGATTGACCTGGTCGATGGGCTGCGCGGTTTGTTGCAACCTTCAGGCCATGACAACTACGCACTACGATTCATGAACGACGGCCCAGTCGTCGACACCGACGGGGTAAACAACCTCATCGTTGCCGGCCCTGGCTCGGATGTGATCGAGGGGCGTGGCGGTGATGACTTCATCGATGGAGACCTCATGCTGAGGGTACGGCTTGCTTGGGAGAACCCCGCTGGCGAGATTGAGTACCAAGACTCCGCAGAGGGTTTCAATGACCGCGTATTCCGTGGCGAGATTGACCCGGGTGACCTGTTCATATCCCGAGATCTCGTGGATGCATCTGCTGAGGGTGACCTCGATACGGCCGAGTACCTCGGCAACTTCGGTGAGTACACGATCGAGGACCTAGGCGATGGTTACACCAAGGTCAGTCACACGCTCCCAGCAGGTGGAGGCGAAGCAGAGGAAGCCGAGGGTGCGGATATCGTCCGTAATATCGAGCTGCTTCAATTTGCCGATGCTTGCTACGATCTCGTGGCTGGCGAGCTGTGTGAGGAAATTGCTCACATACAGCTCTCCACGGATACCCCGGTAGAGGATCAAGAAGTGACGGCAGCAATTCTCGACATGGACGGACAACCGTTCGACATGTCGACCGCCACGAACCTCGTGGTCGAATGGTGGGGAGGCGAAGGTCAGCCTCCGACGGAATCTGAACTCGTCGCGTCGGGCAGCAGCCTGACATACGCGCCAGACGATACCGCTATCGATCAGGTGCTGCAGGCAAGGTTCAAGTTCAACATGGGAGGCCTGACACACGTCGTGACCTCCGAGTGGACAACGAACCCCGTCTTGAATGTGAATGACGCAGCCGTGATTCCCGACCTCACGACACCAAACGGTGTCGTCGTTGGGGAGAACGTACAGGCAAAGCCGCCGACGGACGGTGACGGAGTTGAGACTGCTAGCGAAGCTGGCTGGGTGTACGTCTTTGAATCGGCAGCAAATGCCGAGTTCACCGATGACGTGCTGGAGCTTCAGGCCACAGGCACCACGTCATACACGCTCACTGCGAATGAGACCGACCGGTTTATTCGGGTGACGGTCACCTACACCGACGACTTCGGAATGGAGGAGGTGGTGAGCACCCCGGTCATCGGACCAGTAGTAGCACTCCCGTAGTGTTCAGGGAAGGGAGGGGTAGGCGATGGCCTGCCCCTCCCTTCCCGTGTGTGTGTGAGGGGACGCCTAGGGATTCGCGCTTATCCACAGATTGCGTTGCTCGCAAGGAGCGCATAGTCTCAGCAGGAATCGAAGGAGGCGAGAATGACACTTAGCTATGACAATCTTTCAGCCAGCGCTGAACGCGGCGAAATAACGGTGAAGCCCGGAACTATTCTGCGCGGGGCAGCGGCGCGGCGCCGCGCAAGCGAAGCCTTGCTCGACGCTACCGGTGCCAGCAATACAGAGGAAGCGACCGAGATCGCACTCGGACGACCTCGTCTCGGGAGGAAGCCAGGCCCCTCACCCACTGTGCGCGCGAGAGTTACCCCGGCGCTCAAGAAACGAGTTGAGATGTTCGCAGAGCAGGAGCATCGCGCCGAGAGCGACATTGTGAGAGACGCGATTGCTGAGTATCTTGATGTCCGAATGGTCTCGTAACTGCGATCCAGAATCTTAAAGTAGGCTCGGTTGCGCCAATTGGCGCAACCGATTCTCGGTCGAGTTTTGCGAACTATTGCTGATGTCGATTGCAGCCTTTCACCCGATCCACCCGCGCTCTTTCGCGTAGCTGGCGATGCTATCTACCATCAAGTTCGTGAAGGCGTTCCCGCCACTACTCACCTTCAGGTCGAGAACGCTACGAACTTCGGAAGCCGCCTCAAGGAATGCGTTCGGTGTTTCAGAAAGAATGAACTGGGCTCGCTCTTCGGCATAGCCTGGCTCAATCCCCAAGGACACCCCTGTTCGCACCATATCCTTCATACTTACTGCACTCATTCGATACTCACCTTCGAACGACATGGCAAGTTCTCGGCTGCCCGAAAGTGCGTTCGGGTATGGAGCATGACTACCCAAGTCATACAGCGGGGCAAGACTGATTCGGTCGCCCCTAAGCATCAGCGAGTAATTCTTTGCATGCGCGTCGGTGCCTTGCATTGCGAGGTTGAACACAAGTGCGTCGAAGAAACCGTGTGATGCACTGTCACGGTCCGACTCATACTGAAATCCACGGAACAGTTGCGCGATCTTCTTCGGCCCTGGCCCGCCCTCACCCTGATACTTCATCTCAGGCATCACGCTGAGCGCCTGGCACAGGTCTTCCTGGTGCAGCCGTTGCCATGCACCGCCAACTTCCTGTCGGTCATAACGCTCGGAGACGAACACACTGACACCAAGCTCAGTTATCAGGAGCTCATCCCTTGCAGCATCTAAGCCGAGTGTTCTCGCGGCTGATGCTGACATGAATTCGTTAATGTAATGGTCATTGTACGGGGCAAACGATGGTTTCAGAATGTGAGTGGTTGGGGTCGAGTCATTTGGCGTACCCCACTTCCCATTCGGCAACCGAAAAAGTGCGACCTTGGGCTGTGCGCCAGGAAGGCTCCATTTTCCTTGCCGCACACGGCTCGTTGACCAAGTTTCCTTGTTTCGGACGATGTCGTCAATGAGTTCCGCGAACTCTGCATCGCTGTGCTCAGTTACATCGCCGCGTCGAACGGCCGCGTCGGGGCTACCCTCGCCATGCGGCAACACTTGCACGGCTCCAGGGGCATCTGCGCCGATATGTTGCAAGAGCGCAACCGGGTTCTTTGAGCTCACCCCATACGTGCGACCGAGGTCTGCGAGTCTCCCTTCGCTGTCAGGGAGCAACCCAGCAAGGTACGGATTAACAGCCTTCCCGCGATGTAACTGTCGTTCAGTCGGCATTGAGAGCGACAACGGCGTGCTGTTTGCTTTACTTCGATACGTCGCATCGTATTCAAACGCGACTGCCCCGCTCTCGTTCTGTGACACCTCACCCGCAAGCGTCCCGTCGAGGAAGATATCGAGTCGCCTCATGGCCTGTCCTCCTTTAGGCGCATGACCGCATCAACACCGAGCGCCGTGAGTGTGCGCATCACGCGATCGAAGGTTGCTGGTGATGAATCGCTTTCGAAACGGGCAACCCACGACCTGCTTACACCAGCCTTCTTGGCAAGTTCGCTCTGGGTGAGGCCAAGCTGTTCGCGGCGCTCCGCAACGTACGCTCCGAGCCCTGCAGGTGAACGAAGATACACGTCTGATTGTGTCATGGAAGCTACATTACCACTTGTAGCTTCTGCGCTACACGTCTAGCATGTAGCACAGAAGCTACAGCACTGAGGCTTTCGACGCTGACCGGAGCAGCAGATTAGCAGGGCACGAGCTGCAGCGACATTGCGGCTCCACCAAACCCAGGTCGTACGCGATTGCACATCCGGGGCTGAGCACCGGCGAGCGCTGCATCTTCTCCCGAATAGTACGCAGCCGTTCCCAGAGGTAGCGTCGGATCAATCGCGTATGCGTCTCGTCGCTTTACATACTCGCTGTCGTACTCAAATCTGGCGCTCCCGAGGGTGCGCTCAGCCCCTGGAGCTTACGCCAGGCTTGCACGTGCTCGCCCAGGGTGACGAGTTGCCGAGCCCTGCGCGGTGATGCACGTCTCACCATAATCCAGTTCTCCCAACTGACGTATACATAGGTCAGTTTGCTGCCAAATTGACGCGTTTACCAGTCAATTCTTCATCTTGCGTGGTTACCAGATCGCTTCACGCGGCGCAGGACCCAGCGCTCATCGCCCGCTGCAACACCCAGCATCCGGCTTGACATGCGAGAAAAGAGGCATATTCTTACTTATGGTCACTTTGACTATAAGTAACGATGAGGTTGGCGAAGGAGCGACATGAGCTACGAGCGGGCAAGCGTGAGCGAGCGGCTCACCATGCCGCCAGCCATTGCCGTCTCTGCCGTAGGGTTTGCGATCGAGCCGCCAGAGGGTGCGCTCATCGGCGAAACCGGTGACCTTCATCGCCCCTCAGCTTCTGACACCACCCTCTGGATACCGCTCGTGCGTCGCACCCGCGAACCATTCTCCGGGGTCTGGGCGCTGCCCGGAGGCCCCACGGAGTGGGACGAGACGCTCGCCGACACCGCCCTCCGCGCGCTCACCGGCGCGGTGCTGCGCGAGCCCGGGTACCTCGAGCAGCTCTACGCATTCGGCGCGGTCGAACGATCCGCCCAGGCGCAGCGCCTCGTGACCATCGCGTACTGGGCGCAGTACGGCGAGCGCGAGCTTTCGGCGGCGCCGATTCACACCGCTGCAAGTAGCGCGCCAGAGGCCGACCCGAACGTCGCGTGGTTCTCGGCCGACCGACTACCTGAGCTCGCATTCGACCATGCCGAGATTGTCGAGTATGCCCTGTGGCGCCTGCGCGTGAAGACTGAGTATTCGTCTGTCGCGCACCGGTTTCTCGGCCCCGAGTTCACACTCGCTCAGCTGCGACGTGTGCACGAGGCAATCCTCGGGCAGGCCGTCGACCCAGCAAACTTCAGGCGCCAATCAATCGCAAGCGGCCACCTTGTTGACACGGGCGACGTGCTTACCGGGTCCGCGCACCGCCCAGCCAGGCTCTACCGCTTCCGTGGGGAACCGCCCGTTTCTCCTGGCCAATCAGATGTCTCACCCCACACCACCAATGCATCACAAGGGAGCTCGCAATGACCAGCGTGCACGAACTCATTCGCACCGCCGTAGACCGCGAGGCTGCAATCGCACCCGTCGCGAACCCGCCCGTTGCTGGCCGCCCCGCTGACCCCGCGGGCCGCAAGCCGATCGCGCTGCGCTCAACCGGTGCGAGCACCTGCGGCACCGAGCTTGCGAACGACCCGTGGGAGATCGATCTCTCCCCCGGGTACGGACCGGGCTCATCTGTCGACGACACGATTCCTCAGGCGGCTCCCCGCCAGGGCCCGCTCCCCGCGCGGTACCGCGACGCGAGCGACGAGGACCTCGACACCTGGATTCGCGCGGCGAAAACCGAGCTCGGCGACCGCGTGCGCATTCTCGGCCACTTCTACCAGCGCGACGAGGTCGTGCAATACGCCGACTTCATCGGCGACTCGTTCATGCTCGCGCAGGCCGCGAAGCAGCACCCCGAGGCCGAATCGTTCGTGTTCTGTGGCGTGCACTTCATGGCCGAGACCGCCGACATTCTTTCTGGGCCTGACCAGTCGGTCATTCTCCCAAACCTCGCGGCCGGGTGCTCCATGGCCGACATGGCGACCATCGAACAGGTCGAAGACTGCTGGGAGGCCCTCATGGGCGCGCTCGGCAGCGATCCCGATTTCGACGGTGCCACTTCTGGCAGCCTGCAGCCCGTGATTCCGGTCACGTACATGAACTCGTCTGCCGCAATCAAGGCGTTCTGCGGCCGCAACGGCGGCATCGTCTGCACCTCGTCGAACGCGCACACCGTGCTCGAGTGGGCGTTTGAGCGCGGCCAGCGCGTCGTGTTCTTCCCCGACCAGCACCTGGGCCGCAATACCGCGAAAGCGATGGGCATCTCAGAAGACCAGATTCCGCTCTGGCGCCCACACCTCCCCCTTGGCGGCAACACAAAAGAACAGCTGCAAGACGCGAAAGTCATCCTCTGGAACGGATTCTGCTCCGTGCACAAGCGGTTCACCGTGGCACAGATCGAACAGGCGCGCGCCGAACACCCCGGCGTGCGCGTGATCGTGCACCCCGAATGCCCGGCACCGGTCGTTGAGGCGGCCGACGGGTCGGGGTCCACCGACTACATTCGCAAGCAGATCGAAGCCGCATCCCCCGGCGACGTCATCGCGATCGGCACCGAAATCAACCTCGTAAACCGGCTGCAACAGCAACACCCAGACCTCACGATCTTCTGCCTCGACCCGGTGATCTGCCCGTGCTCGACGATGTACCGCATTCACCCGGCGTATCTTGCGTGGACGCTCGAGGCGCTTCTGCGCGGCGAGACGCTGAACCAGATTCGTGTCGACGAAAGCGTCGCCGCAGATTCACGCATCGCTCTCGAGCGCATGCTTGCTGCCCGACCGTGAGTTCTCGACCGTAAGTTCCCGACCATGAATCTTCTTACATCCACGAGCCGCAGCGGTCACGTGCTCATCATTGGCACCGGCGTCGCCGGGTTCTCGAGCGCGCTTGCTGCAGCAGCCGCTGGCGCCGACGTAACGCTCGTGTGCGCGGGCCGCGACCTGTCAGAGCTTGGTGGCAACACGCAACTCGCCCAGGGCGGTATTGCCGCGGCGATCGGGGCAGGTGACTCCCCTACACAGCACGCCGCTGACACGGTGCACGCGGGTGCGGGTCTCGTTGACCCTGCTGCCGCGCTGTCGCTCACCACTGCTGGTGCGACCGCAGTGCACGGCCTCATTCGGGCAGACTTCGCGGTCGATCGCGACTCCCGAGGTGTCCCCACGATGGGTATGGAGGGTGCGCACAGCAAGCACCGCATCGTGCACGCAGGGGAAGATCGCACCGGGGCTGCCCTGCACGCGTTCCTCCGTGAACAGGTGCTGCTCGAGGTACGCTTCGGCCGCATCACGCTGCTGACCGAGCGGCAGCTTGCCGGGCTCTCCGTGCGGGGTGGCGCACTGAGGGGCGCGCATCTGCGCGATGCGGCAGGAACTGTGGCAGAGCACACTGCCGACGCGGTGATTCTTGCGACCGGCGGTTATGCGGGAATTTACCCGCGCAGCACGACCGCCGCGGGTGTTCGCGGCGAGGGTGTGCTGTTCGCGGCCCAGGCCGGGGCACTGCTCGCAGACCTCGAATTCGTACAATTCCACCCGACTGTGCTTCACGAAACCGGCTCACTCGTTTCCGAGGCCGTGCGCGGGGCGGGCGCCGTGCTGCTCGATGGGTCAGGCAGGCGCTTCATGCAAGACGCGCACCCGCTCGAAGACCTCGCGCCGCGCGACGTTGTCTCCCGAGAGATTCACCGGGTGCTCCTAGAGCGCGGCGAAGATGCCGTGTGGCTTGACGCAACCGGGATCGAGCGCGCCTCGCCTGGTTCGCTCGCCAAGAGGTTCCCCGCGATTACGACAGCGATCAGTGCTGCGGCGAGCGCCAAGGGGCTCGACTGGGCGCGCGACCCGATCCCGGTCTCTCCCGCCGCCCACTATTCCATGGGTGGGGTCGCCACAGACCTTGCCGCACGCACGAGCGTGCCTGGGCTCTTCGCCGCGGGCGAGATTGCGTCTACCGGAGTACACGGAGCAAACCGGCTTGCCTCGAATTCGTTGCTTGAGGGCCTCGTGTTTGGTGCGCGGGCTGGCGCCGCAGCGGCAAGCTTCGCGGCCGCGTTTGGGCCCTGGGACACGGGCGATGCCTTCGCGAAACTTGAGCAGGAGCAGCTGCTCGTAACCGTGACCGAACGGCCGGTTGCCGCGCAGCTCGCATCGCTCATCACTGCTGCCGCCGAGGCCCGCACCGAATCGAGGGGCGCACACCAGCGCAGCGATTACCCGAGCACCGACCCGAACCAGGCGACGCGACGCTCACTTCGAGCGGTCTTCGAGAAAGCCACCTCCGAAACGGCCACCTTTGAGACGGCACTCTTCGATACAGCCGTCGAGGGCGAGCCGGCCCTCGAACCGCGATCCACCACCCGCACCCGTTTGAAGGAGCCGCACCCATGCTGACCCAGCACACCATCGAACGCGCAGTGCGCGCGGCGCTCGCAGAGGATGCGCCGTGGGGCGATCTGACCGCCGATCTCGCGATCCCGCCAGATGCGACGTTCGCGGCCGAGGTCGTTGCGCGCGAGCCTGGCGTATTCGCTGGCCGCGAGGTGGTCGCCGAGTGCTTCAGACAAACAGACCCGCGCATCTTGGTCGAAGGCCTCGCACTCGATGGAACCCGCTTTACTACCGGCGACGTGCTCGCGCAGGTGTCTGGGCCCGCGCGCGGCATTCTCACCGCCGAGCGCATCGCACTGAACTTCAGCCAGCGCATGAGCGGCATCGCGACCCTCACCGCTGAGTACGTAAGCGCGGTGAGCGACACGCACGCGAAGATCGCTGACACACGGAAGACGACTCCGGGGCTTCGCGCTTTCGAGAAGCACGCGGTCGCGGCGGGCGGCGGATCAAATCACCGCTTCGGGCTCTCCGACGCCATCATGATCAAAGACAATCACCTCGCAGCCCTCGGCGCGGTCGATGACGCGTCGACGACCGCGGCTCTTCGCGAGCTGCGTCACCGCGCCGGGCACACCGTGTCGATCATCGTTGAGGTGGATCGCCTTGATCAGGTCGAAGCTGTGCTCGCGGCAGGCGTCACCGGAATTCTGCTCGACAACTTCTCGCTCGCAGACCTCGCGGCCGGAGTGCAACTCATCGGGGGCCGCGCGATCGCTGAAGCGAGTGGCGGGGTGGATCTCGACACCGTCGCAGACATCGCCCGCACCGGGGTCGATGTGATCTCGGTGGGACGTCTCACTCACGGGTTCCACGCGCTCGATCTCGGTCTTGATGCGGTCGGCCTTGATGCGGCGGGTCTTGATGCAGACAGGCTGGATGCGGGATGAGTGATGTCGACGCTCGTTATCTCGACGCACGTTATCTGGACGCCGCGGCCACGGCTCCCCTGCGCCCTGAGGCACTTGCCGCGATGCTCGAGGTGTTTGCGGGTGGCGCCGGTAACCCCTCGAGTGTGCACGGCCCCGGCCACCGGGCGGCCGAACGAGTCGCAACCGCGCGCAGCGAGATTGCACAGGCCTTTGGTGTGCGATCGTCTGAAATCATCTTCACCTCCGGCGGCACCGAGGCAAACAACCTCGCCGTGATCGGGCTCGCCCTCGCCGCTCCGCGCGGGCGGCACCTTGTCACGACCCCGATCGAGCACCCGTCGGTCATCGAGAGTTGTCGGTTTCTCGAGCGCGTGCACGGCTTCGACGTCACACTCGTCGACGTTGATGCTGACGGTCGGGTATCTCCTGAACATCTCGCCTCGGTGCTGCGCCCAGACACCACTCTCGTGAGCCTCGGGCTTGCGAACGCCGAGGTCGGCACGGTGCAAGACCTGCCTGCGCTTTTCGAGGTTGCGCGATCGAGCGGGGCGCTGATCCACACCGATGCGGTGCAGGCCGCTTCGGTGCTCCCCGTGTCGCTTTCTGATGGAGCCTGGCCCGGCGCCCACGTGGACGCAATGACGGTCGCCTCGCACAAATTCGGTGGACCACAAGGCATGGGCGCGCTGCTTCTGCGGCGGAACATTGCCCTCGAACCGCTCATACACGGCGGCGGGCAAGAGCGCGGGCAGCGCTCTGGCACCGAGAACGTTGCGGGCATCGCTGGGTTCGCCGCCGCGGTCACTGCCGCACGCGCCACGGTGGGCAGCCACGCGATCGCGCTCATGGAGAGCCGCGACGCACTCATCGCTCGAGTGCTCGAGGAGATTCCCGGGGCGAGGCTCACCGGGCACGCAAGTGAGCGACTGCCAGGCCATGCATCGTTCGTGCTTCAGGGCGTAAGCGGCGAATCCGTGCTCGTCGCCCTCGACACAGCGGGCTTCGCCGTGTCCTCTGGGTCGGCCTGCGCCGCGGGCCACGACGAACCTTCCCCTGCGCTCCTCGCACTGGGGATCGACCCGCAGCTCGCGCAGACTGCGATCCGTTTCACCCTGCACCAACCACTCGAGGTCGAAAGCTTCGACCGCATCGTGCGAGTCATTGCGTCTGAAATGACGGTATTCGCGCCTTGAATCATGTGCCGACGGGTCCACCAAAGATAGAAAATACTCGTCATTCCCCTCATGCTTCTCGCATCGCAAAAAAGTTATTGTGGTAACTATGTGTTTTGTGGGAAACTCCTACTAATTCTGCTTTACTGTCGTCGTTCCCTGGAGCGCGGAACGAAAGACTCACTGCCATGACACGCTGGACTCGGCTGCTCGTTGCCCTTGCTCTCACCACATTCATCGCTGCGAGCGGCGTGACCGCAAGCTCCACTCCAGCCGCTGCAGACCAACTCGGTACACCGCAGGTCACGCTAAACCCTGGTGGCGGCATACTTACCGATGCCAGCGACGGCGTGCGGTTCACCATTAACTCTGACCCTGAGTACTTTGGGGTAGATGGGGTTGACCACCTCAACTACCGCGGCACCACCCAATACTGCTGCAGCGCAGCTGCCCCGATGCTCAATATCGGCGGTCAGCTGTTCGGGCAGGGTGGCCCGGCCTATGGAAGCTCCGCCGCGTCGTGGACCTCGCTAGAGATCTTGAACGTCTCGGGCTCGACAAGCACCGGCCCGCGCACCTCCGCAACAGGAGATGCTGCCGCGACCGTGCGCTACACCACGGTCAAGAACGGGCTCACCTACACGATGGATCGCGCGGTGAGCTACACATACCCGAACGATTACGTCACCGAGAATTACACCTTCGTGATTCCAGAAGGAAACACCGAAAACGTGAAGTTCTACCAAGGCGGTGACACTGCCCCGGGCGGCTCAGACACTGGTCTCGGGATCATGCTTACCGAGCCCGTGAGAGCTGCAATCTCGGTGAACCCAAACAGCGAAATCATGCTCGGCTACCGCGAGGTTGCGGGTTCCAAGCCATTTGACGGGGCCCGAGCCGCCTGGTTTTACAACCCGTACGCTACTGTGATTTCTGGCGGCGACATCGGGTTCGTTGTCGAACCGACCTTTCACGACGCAGGCCTCATGATCCAGTGGACGCTGGGAAGTACCCCGGGTACGTTCACCGCGGCCATGCAGAGCTTTTCCACCCAGCAGGGCGTCAATCTCACCGCCTCCTCATCTGCGACACAGACGACAATCGGTGCGCCGTTCAACATTGATTTCTCGGTCGCGAACACCCAGCCCAGCGAGGCTTCGGGTCTCGGCTTTGACTTCACACTGCCCGCGGGCCTCACGCTGAGCGGCGATCCAACAAACACCTGCGGCGGCACAATCTCGACTGCGACGGCCGGGGTCGTAAGTTTCTCTGGAGGATCAGCGCCAGCAATGAGCAACTGTGTGCTCAGCGTTCCTGTGGTGGCTGCAGCACCTGGCACATACGCGTTCTCGGGCGCCGACGTCACGTCGACCTCGGGTCTCACGAATACCGTCGGCGCCCAGAGCGTGCTCGTTGGCGCGCTACCGGCATGGCAGAGCACCACCTTTGACGGCTTTGCTGTCGGTATCGATGCTGAAGAACCATTCGATGTAGTGAGCGATTCAGCCGTTTCCTACGTTCTCACTGCTGGAGACCTGCCCACTGGGGTCTCATTTTCGGCCGATGGCTTACTCACTGGCGTGCCCATGCAGGCCGGCACATACCAGCTCACCATCACCGCCACGAACGACTTCGGTTCGGCTGAGCAGTCCGTTACGGTCATTGTTAAGCGCGGCACCACGGCACTCGTAGGATCGCTCGCCCCGACCGAGATCCCCTTCGGCGACACCGCTCTGCTCGAAGTATCGAACGCGCCAAGCTGGGCGACCGGCACCGTCACGTTCAGGTCGGGATCAACAGTGCTGTGCACCACAGACCTCGATACCCCAAGCTGCGAGACGCAGGTAAGCCTCGCCGCCGGAAACTACACAAACGTTCAGGCCGAGTACTCGGGCGACGACAACTGGCTGGGTGCCACCGTGAACATCGGATCACTCACGGTTCTGGCGCCCGCTGTGGCACCCGAGCCTGTATCCCCACAAGTTCCCAGCGCCGAAGCACCGCAGGTTCCTGGCGCCAAAGCACCGCAGCTATCCGTGACGGGCGCCGGCTACACACCATGGCTCGCAGGCAGCGGGATCCTCCTCCTGCTCGGCGGCTCCGTGCTCCTCGTGCGGCGCCTGAGGCGCGCATAGCCAGCAGGCTAGTCAGTGCACGAATTGGCTACCGCTTTACGCCTCAACCGCCGCGCCCCGTAAGGCGCTGCACTCAGGCCCTTCGGCTGCGGCGAGCACTTTCTCAGATACCTCGCGCAACACGCGCAGTTCGTCTTCGCTGAGCACATCAAAGAGCACCTCACGCATAACCGTGATCCGTTCCGGCATCGCGGCGCGCACCGCGTCTTTGCCCGCGTCGGTAATCGTGATCCACGTTCCACGTAAATCGGTGCCGCACTCGGTTCGTTCGACGAGCCCCCGCGCCCACATGCGCTTCACCTGATGCGAGAGGCGACTCTTCTCCCAGCCGAGCAGCGCGGCAAGATCGCCGTTTCGCAGTCGCTGCTCTCGAGCCTCGAGCAACACCGAGAGCACTTCGAACTCGGGCCCCGAGAGGTCGGCATCGCTCTGCAGGCGGCTCTCAAGCGAGCGCGCGAGATACCGGTGCATGGCATTGACGTTATGCCACGCCGCCCATTCGGCCTCAGTCGCTGCAGAACACTCGCTCATAATATTGCTCAGTCTAGCAGGTTGATGACGCGTCAACTATATGCAATACTAGTTGACGCGTCATCAACTGAGGCGCGCAGGCTTGAAAGGAAGTTCATGTCGGATTTGAAGATTGGCATCATCGTAGGCAGCACTCGCCCAGGGCGCGTAGGCCCCTTGGTTGGTCACTGGGTACACGCAAACGCTCAGGCCAAGGGTGTCGAGTTCGAACTCGTTGACCTCCACGATTACAAGCTCCCACTGCTCGAAGAGGCCGGCCCCATGGGTGCAGGCAACTACGCAGGCGATGCGGCGAACGCGTGGGCCAGCAAGATTGCAGAGTTCGATGGCTTCATCGTCGTCACCGGTGAGTACAACCACTCGGTTCCTGCAGCGCTCAAGAACGCGCTCGACTACGTCAAGGGCGAGTGGGCAAACAAGGCCGTCGGCATCGTGAGCTACGGCTCGATCGGCGGCGTTCGTGCCGGCGAGCACCTACGCCAGATCTTCGGCGAGCTCTCCATGGCAGACGTGCACCAGCACGTCATGCTCTCGATCTTCACCGACTTCGAGAACTTCGGATCGGCCGAGGTCGCATTCATGCCAGCCGAGCAGAAGGCCGGCGAACTCCAGACCCAGATCAATGAGATCGCCGCA
Organism: Leucobacter sp.; assembly: GCA_052106035.1. Taxonomy (GTDB): domain Bacteria; phylum Actinomycetota; class Actinomycetes; order Actinomycetales; family Microbacteriaceae; genus Leucobacter. The sequence continues at coordinate 57,984 of JBQEBC010000005.1, forward strand.
TGGGGTGGCGCACTGCGCACTGTTCGCGAAGGCGCACTCGCTAACGCGTAATCGATCCGGCGAGCAGTCGATCCGGCACGTAATTGACCGGCGCTGAATCGCATCGCAATCGCCAAGGGCCCCTGGCGTCGAAGTGAACTCTTGAGTTCCACGACGACGTCGGGGGCCTTTGCCGTATCCGCGTGACGCTTCCCGTAAGTCGAAACAGACGGAAGGCTATTTCGGCTTAGCCCACGTAACCCGAAATAGCGCACAGTATATTTCGGGTTGTGCAATTCGCGCGCAGGGATCGACGACCGGTCACTGCAGAACTACTCCAGCGTTACTACGCACGGTCGCCCGGCAGGCCGCTGCTCACAAACCGCCTGAACAGCACCCGCTTGAGCGACGCTGGCATAAGGCGGTATGCGCCCTTCACGACGACGTTGCGCAGGTATTCGGCGCGGTTAATGAACCCGATCTGGTGCATCGCACCCTGCAACGCCCACTCGGTCTTCGCCTCTTGCCAGCCGCCGCGACGCGCAAACGCACCAGCGCCGACCCGATACTTCACGAGTGGATCCGCAATGTTTTCCACCTTCGCGCCCCCTGCGATGAGGCGCACCCCAAGCCAGTAATCTTCCATCTTCCCAAACGACTCATACCCGCCGACTTTCTCGAGGGCCTTCTTGCGGTACATCATCGTCGGGTGGTTAAACGGGTTATGCGTGCGGGCGTGCGCCCTGATGCGATCCGCCCCCACCGGGGGAATGCGCTCGGAGACGGTCTGGGAGGGATCCACCTCGAACTCGGCCATGCCAGTGCCCACAAGGTCGTACCCCTCACTCATGAGGGCCCACTGTTTCGCGAAGCGCTCGGGCGCCGACACATCGTCTGCGTCCATGCGCGCAACCACCGGGTAAGCGCATGCAGCGAGACCCTCGTTCAGTGCGCGCGTGAGGCCCAGATTCTGATTGAGCTTCACAATGCGAACCGGGACCGGGCTCTCTATTTCGATGCGCGCGAGCTCTGCGGCGAGAGCCTCTGGCACTGGGCCATCTTGCACCATGACAACCTCTGTCGGTTTGAGCGTCTGCTCATTCACTGAGCTTTCAAATGCGAGCTTCAGAAACTCGGCGTTGTCGCCCGCGTAGACCGGGAGCAGGAGGGAGAATTCAGCGGCAGTCACCATAACCCCATTAGCTTAGCTGGGTCGGTTGTGGTGCTACCATGGCGCATTGCCGAGGCGCTGCCGTGGCCGCTGCCGGACAACGTTGTCTTGCTCACAGTGCGCTCCTGCGCTCAGACTCCTTGGACACGCCGTGAGGCCTGTGCACAACTCGATGTTTGTCGGTGGCTTGAAAGAGACTAATTACATGACCTTCGAAGGCGATCTCTCCCACCATCTCACTGCTCTATGCAGTGCCGCTGAGGTGATCGCGTCTGATGCGTCACTCACCGAAACGGTCTCGTCGCTCTCGAGCGCTGACCTGGTCGATCTCGCGCGTCTCGCGACCGAACTCGGGCACGCGGCCGAACGCATCGGGCTCGCCGCCGCTGGTGTGATTAGCGTTCGATCCACGCGTTTCGCCGGGCACTCGGGTCTCGCCCAACAGCTCGGGCACCGAAACGCTGCTTCTCTCATCCAGCACGTCACCGGAAGCACCCGCGGCGAGGCAGCCAGGCAGGTGAGGGTTGGTGAGTCATTGTTTGAAACAGCACTCCCACGCCCCACAAATACGGCGGGAACGACGCAACTGCTAGACGGAACACTACCGTTATCTGACGAGACCCCTGATCTTCAGCCGTCAACGCTGTGGCACGCGCCTCTGCGCACCGCGCTCATGGCCGGCACTCTCTCCTCCGCGCAACACGACGCCATCAGGCGCGGGCTCGGCGAACCACCAGTGGCTGACTCCGGCACCGGCACTGACACCGGCACTGGCGCTGACACCGGGTCGATCGATGCCACCACCAACATTTCCATTGATGCCGCCAGCAACGCTCAAACCACCAACGAGGCCGCGATCGCAGCATGGTCACTCGCCGCCGAACGTCTCATCGCTGAAGCCGATCACGTCACTGTTGAAGAACTCGCGAAACAAGCACGCGCGATTCGTGATCTCCTCGACCCCGACGGTGCGGAAACCCGCTACCTCGAACGCTACGAAGCCCGCTCGTTTCGCATGTGGACCGATATGGGCGGCCGCACTCACTGCAAACTCGAACTCGATGACGAATCCGCCGCCTGGCTACGCGGCGTGATCGATACCGCGCTCCGCCCTCGCCGAGGCGGGCCCCGCTTCGTTGATGAGGCCCAGCAGGCTGCCGCGAAAGAACTCGTGAACGATCCTCGCAGCAACGAGCAACTCGCCCACGACCTCCTCATCGACATCCTCAAGGCTGGCACGATCGCTGACGCGGAAACCGTGCTCGGCGCCCGGCAAGCAGGCGTCCGTATCGTGCAAATCGTTGACCGGGAAACATACGAAGCCGCTGCACGGGCGAAGCAGCAAGCTGCGCAACGCGGCGCTCAGCACACTGAGCAACACCGCCAAGCATCGGGCATCATCACCCGGTTCGAAGACAACGGCGATATCCTCCCCGCTTCAGTCGCAGCTCAACAACAATGCAATACGGGCAGCGTGCCCGTCATCGCGGACCGACACGGCAACCCCCTCAATGTGGGCCGCGAGCAGCGGCTCTACACTCCGAAGCAACGCGTCGCGCTCGCGATCCGTGATGGCGGATGCAGATGGGCGGGATGCGACCGACCAGCAAGCTACTGCGAAGCACACCACATCGACGAATGGTCAGCAGACCACGGTCGCACCGACATCGATCGCGGTATCCTGCTCTGCCGCTTCCACCACATGCAACTCCATGACAATGGCTGGCACATCACCCGCGACGGGCTCAACGAATTCCAACTCCACCAACCACCAGGTTCACCCAAGCCAACCGGGTCACCCGAGTCACTCGAGTCACTCGAGTCACTCGACAGAACGAACACTTCAAGCACTACAGACAGAACACGCACTGAGGTGAGAACCAACGCTGAGGTGGGAACCAACGCTGAGGTGGGAACCAACGCTGAGAGCAGAACACACACCGAGAGCACTCTGCCCACAATCGAGCTCCGAGCGCCACTCCCTCTCAGATACGCGTGGCAACAAGCAACCCCACCACCCAAACGCTTCCGACAAGCAGCTTAACTGCGTCGCTCGGCCTTCTCGAGGTGTCCAACTTTAACCGTTACACCACACGCGCCCAAGCAACATTGGGACCAGAAAGCCTCCGGGCCAGGACACCTGGGGCCAGGATGCCTGGGGCCAGAAAGCATATACGACCCGAGCAGCGTTACGGCCCGAGCAGGGTAAATGGGATTACGAACACGCCATCATTGCGCCTATGAGCCACCCCCGTCGGTGTCACCACCACAGACGCAACTGGGGGTCGTTTCATCTTTTCCGTCACCCTCAACAGGTTTGCTGCGGCGATGTCGATAGCGCCTAAGCCCAGCTTCATTTCAAACGCTATCCACGAACCATCGCTACCCTCAACCACAGCGTCGATTTCATCTCTCCCCTTCGTGTCACGATAATGAAACACTCCCCGGGCGCCACAAGATTGTGCATACACCCGAAGGTCATGCACGACCTGTGACTCAAATAGGAACCCGAGTGTCTCAGGCTCGAGCAGGAGTCGATCAGTTCCTGCACCGAGAAGGGCCGCCGCGAGCGAGGGGTCGACGAGATGGCGCTTGGGTGTTTGCATTGCAGTAGATCGAGACCGCAGCTGCGGTGACCATGCGGGTTGATCCTCGACAAGAAAGAGACGTTCTGCCTGCCCGTGTAGTTCGGGCGCTGCTTTCTCCCCGACAGTGATATTTGATTCATCACGCATACGCTGTGCCGCACTCGTCAATGCGGCAGGGTGAGAAATAACTGCAGACATCGCTCTCAGATACGCCTTGAACCTACGCGGATCACGCCTACTGCCTGCAACCTGAACAAAATCATGCGTCGAAATATCCTCGACATAATCAAGGGCACGGGCACGGGCCGAGCTCTCACTTACGCCTATCCACCCCGGCCATCCTCCAACAACTATTCGTTCGACAACTTGCTGAAGTTGAACTTCAGACTCGAACACCCCGGGAATATCACCTCTCATAAGAGACCGCAAGGAGACTACCCCCGAAGACTCACCTGACTCAGCGAATGTCATTGTGCGCATTTGGACCTGACGAAATCTACCCGCGCCTGAGTGCATGATCTCGCTATCGTTAGGAACAGCAGACCCGGAAAGTATGAACTGACCCGGCTCCTGCCTACGGTCAACCTCGTGCCGCACCTCGTTCCAAATTCCCGGCGAGAACTGCCACTCATCGAGCAAACGCGGTGTCGCACCAGGAAGCGCGGTCGCAGGTTGTTCACGGGCCAGCAACCCTCGGGCGTCACTTGAATCAAGCCGTAACTCCGACAACGCTTGCTGCCGCGCCGACTCCGTCTTCCCAATGGCGCGCGCTCCACGCAACACCAGAGCCCCTGCTGTCTCGAGCGCTTCTCGGATCTCTACGTCAACGATTCGGTCGATATACCCTGCCATACCAAAACCCTATGTCAACATGACGGAAAACTCCATCTTAAACTAACGGAGTACTCCGTTAATTACTGACGGAAAACTCCGGTACTTCTGTGTTGGAAACACTAGATTTTCCGTAAGAGCTACAAAATAGGCACACCAACATGAGGCAAGGTGCGTCAAAAACTACGCGCGTCTCTCGGCCTTCTCGAGTTGCTCAATTTCCACCATCACGTCGACCGGCACGCCCGTGCCGCGCAACACATCGCGTGTTGAGCGCGGCTTCGTGCGCGTGCCATCGCGCCACCCGCGACGCAGGCAATCCTTCAGCTGCGCACGGTCATCAGCTGCCTTAAACGTGCGGAACCAACGCCTGAGCGTCGCCGCCTCGTACAGCGCCTTTTCCCACGGGTACAACGCATCGCTCGCGCGGAACACCCAAAGCTTGTTGCGCACCTCGTAATAAAAACGAGAACCCGGGTCGGCGTCGCTCGACCCGCGCTTCGCAGTCTTGTGAGTCACCACCGAGGCCGGCGTATACAACCCGCGGGCGCCGCGAAGCAGCCTGGCCGAGTACTCGAAGTCGTCGTTCCACAGGAAGTAGTCGGCGAGCGGCAACCCAAGCTCGCGCACGCGCGACGCCCGCAAGAAAGCCGACACGAATGAGATCGAACGAATCTCCATCGCCCCGACGCTTGCTGCGCGATCGCGCTCGGCCTCATCCGCACGAATCTTCGCCTTAGGGGTATTCATCGGGTGATCTTCGCCATCGGTCCACACCACACGGGAGCCCATCACCGCGAGATCATCGGGGCCCGTTGCCAGGTATCGCGCATGCGTTTCAAGCGCACCAGCTAGCGCGTCGGGTTCGGGCACGGTGTCGTCATCCATCACCCACACCCAGTCGATGTCTTCCTCGACAACCGCCGCGGCGATACCCACGGCAAACCCGCCGGCACCACCCGTGTTCGTGTCGAGGCGGATCAGGCGCGCCCGTGCACCCCATCCCTCGAGCACCTCCTCGGCGACCTCGGAAGAGCCATCGGTCGACGCGTTGTCCACGACGATCAGTCGATCCACCGGCCGCGACTGTGCGGCGAGCGCCTCAAGCGACTCTCGCAACAATTCGCGTCGGTTATAAGCGACCAGTACAGCCGTAACCCGCATGCGCACCTTCCTATTCGTGGACAAACCCGAACTAGTCTACGTCAGCGATTACTCGGCAGGCTCCGAAGCCGCAGACCCGGTTCACTCTGCAGTGGACTCTGCTGTCGCCTCTGCTGTCGGTTCCGGCACCGGGCTTGCTGCCTTCACACCCTCTGCGACCAGCTGCTGAATCACCTGATAATCCGGATACTCCGGGTCAACGGCGGGCGGCACCAGCTCGACATTGACCGGCGTGTGAGCCCGCGCCTTATCGGCGAGATCCACAAAGCGGCCGAGCATGGAGTCAGGAATATCGGTCTTCACGAGCAACGCACCCGCCGAAGCGATCTCCTGGAACCGCAACAACACGTTCGCCGGGCTCATCTGCGCGAGAATTGCTGCCTGCAGATCTCGCTGCCGCTGCATGCGGTCATAATCACCATTCTCAGAGCCGTAGCGGGAGCGGGCAAACCACTGTGCGTGATACCCATCGAGGTGTTGCTCGCCGGGATCGATCCACTCTTCAACGCCAACAAGTTCACCCGTGTAGTCGTCAAGGCCCCCACCGATTGGGAGCGGCTCAGGCACCGTCACCGTCACCCCGCCGAGCGCATCGATGATGCTCGAGAACGCATCCATGTTCAGCAGCACATAGAACTGCGGGTCGATGCCCGTTGCCCCCTGCACCGCATCCTTCGTCGCCTCAATGCCGGGAGACGAACCCTTCGAGGTAGCGGATGGGTACAACCCACCGTAAACATCGGGGAAGTCGGTCACCTCGGTGTAGACCGCGTTGAGGTAACAGGTCGTGTAGCACGCACCCCATTCGCCAAAGACGTTCGGTGCGACGCCGAACCCGTTCGGATGCAGCTCGTGCATCGGCGATTCCTCTGGGAACGGCATCTCAATGAGCTCACGCGGTAGGCCGACGATGACCGATTGCCCGGTCTCTGCGTCAATGCTCACGAGCGAGATTGAGTCTGGGCGCATGCCCTCGCGATCCGACCCGGCATCGGTGCCGAGCAGCAGGATGTTGTACCGACCATCTATCGGTGCCACCGCGGGCGCCCCCACGAAAATGTCGCCGATTGCCCCACGGCCTGCGCCCACAAGCGTCGACGCCCATGCAGCTCCCGCAACGGGCACGATCGTGAGCAGCACCGAAAGCATCGCGATCGGGATTCGCCATTTCGGCTTCACCCGCACAATCTTTGTCAGCCGCAGCGTGTCAATGCCGAGCACGAGCCAGAGCAGCGCGACCGCGAGGATGATCCACTGCAGCACAAACAGAAAGATACCGTTCGTGAGGATCGACAGCGTCGCAGTGCGCGCCCACAGCAGACCGGCGAGTGCTGCGAGCGCCAAGATCCACACAATCACCGTGACGGTGAGACCGAACCGGCCGACCTTGCGGTTACCCGCGAGCAACTGGGCGAGGCCAGGAAATAGGAACCCCAAAATGACGAGCCAGCGGGCTCGCTTGGTCATGAGCGGTTCAGAAGTGAGATCAGGAGTGCGAATCGGCCGTTCAAGATCGTAGCCGACGGCTCCGCTCATGCGCGATACCCATCAGGGTTTGCCGACTGCCATGCCCACGAGTCCCGGCATGCATCCGCGAGTGAGCGTGTGGTGCGCCAATCAAGCTCAGCGTTCGCCTTCGCGGGGTTCGCGACTGTCTCAGCGACGTCGCCTTCGCGCGGCGGCACCACGGCGTAGGGAATTTCGCGGCCGGCCGCCTCGCCGAACGCCTTCACCACATCGAGCACACTCGAGCCCGTTCCCGAACCAAGATTGTACGTTGCCACACCGGGCACGATGCGTTCGAGCGCAGCCGCGTGGCCTGCAGCTAGATCCATCACGTGAATGTAGTCACGCACGCCCGTGCCGTCTGGCGTCGGATACGCGTCGCCAAACACGCTGAGCTTTTCGCGCTTGCCGACCGCGACCTGCGCGATGAATGGCATGAGGTTGTTCGGGATCCCTGAGGGATCCTCGCCGATGCGGCCCGACTCGTGCGCGCCCACCGGGTTGAAGTAGCGCAGAAGCACTGCACCGAGGCTCGGCCATGCCACCTGAGTGTCATGGATCATCTGCTCGATCATCGCCTTCGACCAGCCATACGGGTTCGTGAGGCCAACTCCTGAGCGGTGCGCCTCATCCTGAGGCACATACTCGGGGTCGCCGTACACCGTCGCGCTCGACGAGAAGACGAGCTTCTCGACGCCGCGCTCACGCATGATGTCGAGCAGGTTGAGCGTCGAGTCGATGTTCACCCGGTAGTAGCGGGTGGGTTGCGCGACCGATTCACCGACGGCTTTCAGCCCCGCGAAGTGGATCGCTGCATCAAAGTCGACTTCCGCCAGGGCGGCCTCGGCTGCCTGACGGTCTGCGAGATCCGCCTCGATGACCTGAATCGTTTGGCCGGAGAGCTCTTCGACCCGCCGCACCGCCTCACGACTGCTGTTAGAGAAATCATCGAGCACAATGACCTCGTGGCCGCGATCGAGCAGCACGAGGGCAGTGTGGGAGCCAATGTACCCGGCTCCACCGGTGAGGAGAACACGCATACAGGCAGGGTACTTTGCGTGGCTGGGGAGAACAGTGAGGCACTCCGTGAACTCACAGGGTGCGTCGCACGTCTGATGTTTCCGTTCCCCATAGAATAGAACTCAGTACTGCACAATACGAGCATCCGGAGGTGGTCATGGCGACGCTCAGCTTGATCGCCGAACCATTTCCTGACTGGGAAGCTCCGATGCACTTTGCAGGCGCGCACGATCTCGTGACGGCGCTTGCCGCCACGGCACCCCGCAGTTGCAGCGCGCGCTTCTTGATCGCCCGCGACACCGAACCACCCGCATTCCCCTCTCCCAAGATCGCAGTGGAGACACTGCCGATGCGCGCGAGCTCACTGCCGATCCTGTGGCAGTCAAACGCGACAGCGAGGCCGCTCGACGGCGAGATGACCCACTCGATGACCGCGATGATTCCGCTGCGTGCGCGCAGCAGCGACGATGGCACGCAATCGACTGTCAGCGTGCCCCACGCGCTTGCGTGGGAATCCCCTGAGCTCCTCGCCCCCGCACATGCACGCCTCATGCGTGCCTTCGTAAAGCGGGCCGCGCGGCACGCAGATGTCTTAGTGACCACGTCACACTCGACGGCGTCGCTCCTGCAGCAACACTACGGATACGACTTGCCGGTGCAGGTCATTCCCCCTTCGGCGCCCACGGCGATGCTCGCGGGTGCCGATGCGCAGGAACGAAGGGCGCGTCTCGGGCTTCCCGAGCGCTACCTCGTTACCACCGCGCACGACGATGAGGCGGGGCGCCTGCACTGGGTGTACAACGCCCTCGAGTCGGATCCGTCACTTCCGCACGTCGTCGTCATCACCGGGCTCGACCCAGTGCTCCAGGGCAAGAATGCGGCCCCCGCAAATGAGCTTGCGACGCGGATTCCGGAGCGGCTCCGCAGCCGGATTACCGTTCTCGCCTCAGATGACCTGCGTGATGTCGGCGCGATTCTTTCGGGCGCAAGCCTACTGCTTCAGCCACAATCGTTTGCGAGCACCGGCTACACCGTCGTCGCGGCGCTCATGTCACAGGTGCCCGTGTTGCACGCAGGTGTCGCGCCGACGAGCGAATTAGTGCTTGACGCGGGTGTTGCTGAACCAGAGGCCATCGGGTTCGTCACCGCACTGTCGCGCTTATTCATTGCAAGCCCGGGCGACGGCACGAGCGAGTTTGAACGACTCGCGGTCTACGCAGCGGATCGCGGCCGGGCCTTCTCATGGGAGAGCATCGCCTGGCAGCTGTGGGAAACCCACGCAACGATCTAGGCCCTCGTTGGTCGCAATAGCGCACCAACGGCGCAGAGCACCGGCAGATGTGCCAGGTGAAATGAGTACACGGTCATGTGGTTCCCGAATGAGGTTGATTCATATTTCACGCAGCCCGTCGATAGTGCATGGCGACAGCGCCGTTCATGAGCGGATCCGCCGAGACCAAATCAAGGTGACGGGTGCTCGGCAATCCGCTCTCGTACAGGGTGGGGCCATGGCCAACGATCACGGGATGGATGAGGAATTTGTACTCGTCGATGAGATCCAACCTGTCAAGCTCTGTCGCGAGTTTGCCGCTGCCGACGAGCACTCCGTCGTCGGTCTGATCCTTGAGTCTCTGCACTGCCGCGCGCAGGTCACCGACAACGTGGTGGCTGTTGGTCCACGGGAATTCACTCCGGGTCGTCGATACGACAAACTTGGGTTTGGTTTCTAGCTTGAGCGCCCACTCGCGCATCGAGGGAGGCGCTTCGACGTCTCCGCTGGCAACTGACGGCCAATAGCTTTCCATCATTTCGTAGGTCGTGCGACCCCAGAGCAGTGCGCCGCACTCGTCCATCAGGCGAGTGAAGTGAGCATGCGTCTCGTCATCGACGATGCCTTCTTGGTGGTCGACGCAACCATCCAGGGTGACGTTGATGCTAAAAGTTAAACGACCCATAGGGTGATTTTAGGCCGTTGGAGTCACCTACGCACCGATTTTATTCCGCGGCGGGGTTACACGGCGACGGGGCTACACAGCGACGGGGTTACACGGCGGCGATGCTACTCCGCGGCGATGCTATTCCGCGGCGATGCTACTCCGCAGCGATGCGCGCCTGAAGCGCCGCGTTCTTCACCTCAACCATGTCGGTGAGCTCCTGCGCGTACGCATCGAGCTTTGCGCTCAGGTCAGCATCGCTCGCGCCGAGAATTCGGGCAGCCAGCAAACCAGCGTTCTTTGCGCCGCCAATAGATACGGTTGCGACCGGGATCCCACCGGGCATCTGCACGATCGAGAGCAGTGAGTCGAGGCCATCAAGCTTTGCGAGCGGCACCGGAACTCCGATGACCGGCAGCGTCGTCATTGAGGCGACCATGCCCGGAAGATGCGCTGCTCCCCCGGCACCGGCAATGATCACTTTGAGCCCGCGCCCCGCCGCCTCGCGCGCGTACGACACCATCTTGTCGGGGGTGCGGTGTGCGCTCACGACCTCAACTTCGTGGGTGATGCCGAAGTCACGCAGTGCCTGCACGGCGTCGGCCATGACCGAGAAATCGGAATCCGACCCCATGATGACACCAACAAGAGGGTTGCCGAGTGGGCTGCTGGGTGTACCGTCGACGGGCCTAGTTTCGCTCATGTTTCCATCGTAGTCGCCGAGCGATGATCGGCCGGGCAGCGTGGATCAGACCTGATGGATCAGCCTACGCCGCTTAACGGCCACCGTTCAAACGCCACCTTACAAACTTCACCGTATAAACATCACAGATCAGGCGAAACCGTCTGCCGCAGCCCGCGCTTCTGCGCCAGCTTCTTCGAGCGAAGCGCCCACGACCGTCACGTGGCCAACCTTGCGGCCCCGCCTCGGCTGCTTGCCGTAACTGTGGATCTTCGCTGACGGATACGCTGCAAGCACCTGCTGGTAGCGCACCGGCATCGGCCCCTCTTCAGGACCACCGAGCACGTTCACCATCACTGCAGCCGGCGCCGTCATCGACGTGTCGCCGAGTGGCAAATCAGTCACCGCCCGCAGGTGCTGCTCGAACTGGCTCGTCACCGATCCCTCGATCGAGAAATGGCCCGAGTTATGCGGGCGCATTGCGAGCTCGTTCACAAGCACGCGACCGTCGGTGGTCTCGAACATTTCGACCGCGAGCACACCGGTCACGTCGACACCCTCAGCGACAATCTCACCAATGCGCGCCGCCTCAGCGAGCGTCTCAGCGCGCTCGACGGGCGCCGGCGCCAATACCTCAGCACACACGCCGTCACGTTGGATCGTCTCAACGAGCGGCCAGGTGCGCGCCTCACCAGAGGGCCTGCGCGCGACAAGCTGTGACAGCTCACGAGTGAAATCTACAAGCTCTTCGACGAGCAAGAACCCGCCACGCGCATCCTCCGCGAGCGCCGTGAACCAGTCGCGCACTTCGTCGGCCGCAGACACGACTCGTACGCCCTTGCCGTCGTAGCCACCGCGCGCGGTCTTCACCACGGCGTGGCCTCCCTGGGCGTCGATGAACTCTTGCAGCGACGCCTCGTCCTCGACCGCGGCCCACGCGGGCACCGGAACGCCAAGCTCAGCGAGCTTCTCACGCATCAGAATCTTGTCTTGCGCAAACTGCAACGCGTGCGGCCTGGGGTGCACCTGCACTCCGCGGCGCTCAAGCTCGAGCAAAATCTCCTGCGGCACGTGTTCGTGATCGAACGTGACCACGTCGACGGTCTCGGCGAATGCATACACGGTCTCGGGGTCGCGGTAGTCGCCCACCGCGTCGGCCGCGCGCTGTGCGCTCATACCCTCAGCCTCTGCGAGCACCGAGATCTCGAGCCCCAGGTGAATTGCTGGCGGCACCATCATGCGAGCCAACTGCCCACCGCCGATCACGCCAACCCGAATCTTGCCGTTCTCGCCTATAGCCATGTCTCTTATTCTACGAGGTACAAGGTGGGTGCAATTATTCGAAGATGCCCATCACGCCCTGTTTGCCACCTGGCGTTTCAGGAAGCCCAAGTTTCTTGTCAACCCCTGTCGCGATCCACGCAGAAGTGAGCAGTAACGCGCGACAGATGAAGTTAAACCAGAGCAGCAGACCGACGAAGATCACGAACGAGGCAAACAGTGGGTTGTTTGTCGCACCACCGAGCAGCGCGGTGCCGAGCACCTTCAGCCCCAGCAGCGCGGCACCGCCGAGCATGCACCCGGTGATGAGGCTCCACCACCCAACTCGTACTTCGGCGAGTGCGCGGTGGATCGCGATCAGGATCAGCACGTCAAACACGTACACGGCGCCGTAGCGCAGCAGTGCGCCGAGTCCGCCGAAGAACCAGTTCGTTGGGTCGGCGCCGAGCCACCCGAGCACGAGGTCGGCGAGGCTGGAACTCACGATCGTGAGCACCGCCGAGACGATGATGGCGAGCGCGAACGCAATCGCGAGCACGAAGTCGCGCAGCTTCAAAAATAACGCGTTGCGATATTCCTTCACATCGAGACCAAAGATGATGCGAATCGAGCGCCTCGTGCCGGTGAACCAGTTCACCGCGATCCACAGGAGCGATGCTGAAGCGACAATACTTGTCCAGTCGATCGCCCGGGTGGCAAGGAGATCCTGCACCTGGACAGCTCCGTTTTCGCCCAGCAGACCCGGTACAAACATGTTGATCTGTTCGACGATCACATCGAGCAGCTCTTCGTGCCCCCTGAGCACAATGCCGAAGACGCCAAACCCCACGAGGAGGCCCGCAAATATGGCAAACAACGCCTGGTAACTCATGCCGGCCGTGAGCACGCCCCCACCCACATTCGTGAAGTGGGAAAAGGCGCGCCACGGGTGCGATCGCTTCACCCACTGCCAGAGACTGCGTCCCTTGGTGACGGCAGTTGGCAATGGGCGCTCACTCATACGGTGAGTGTATCGCGGTGACGCCGGCCTCTCGTGCTTCCACTACACAAACGCAAACGCGCTGCACCGCCCAACTGAGTGTGGGTGATGCAGCGCGTAAACGCACAAGCTAGCCGCGCGCGGCAGTCTCGATCTTCTTGGGTGCCATGGGCTGAGCTACCGGCGCCGGCACAACCTCTTCCTCAACGACGACGCCGCTGCAGGTGGGGTCGTTCAAAAACCAGTCGGCGTCGCTGCCGAACCAGTACGTTTCCGAACCGTAGGCGATCCACTGCAGTTCAGCACCCAATTCGTCCCACGTGGAAAACTCAACGGTGTCCAGCGAGAAGGTATCGTCAAGAGAATCAACGACCTCCTGGAGCGTTGCCCCACTATTGAGCGTGCCACGATCGTCATACACGGTGTTAATTACCGTGTCGGGCCCAAGACTCGTGACCCCCGCCGACACATCTAGGAATAACTGAATACTGTACGCAGTGCCGGTGGTTGCATCGAACGAATCCAGGATCACCCCGAGTAGACCACTCCCCGAGGCCAAACTGAGACTCAGGCTGTTTAAGAAGGGTGCTACATCTGCCCCGCTGGGAATTCCATCGGCATAGTTCATGACACCACTTACAGTGGGAAGATTGACCGCACATTCGCTGTAGGTGATGGGCTCACCGCCATCTTGCCACCCAAGCCATGAACCGACTTCGCCCTCGAGCGCTTCCTGCGGTATGTGATCGGCCTGTGCCGCCGAAGCGAACCCAACGATCGAGGCGGCCGCAAGGCCTACTGCGGCAATTGCCGCGATTCCCGCGGAACGTAGCCGAGTGAGCGAGCTTTGCATAAGTTGTAAGTCCCTTCATGGACATCAGAAACGCGAGACGCCATACAGAGAAAAACCATAGTGTTCTGATTGCATGCGCTTAGCCCATTTGAACATGCCACAAGCAATCACCCAGAAGATGTGACTCTTTCGTTACGCAAAACGCGCTGCACCGCCCAACTGAATGTGGGTGATGCAGCGCGTGTACTTCACGGGTATCGCCTGAGCCACCGCGAATGTTGAACTTCACGACAGTTCATAGGCCGAAGCCTCGCGGCTGCGAAACTAGTCGATCTTGCCGGTACGGATCGCGGCCTTAACCTCGGCGATTGCCTTGGTGACCTGAATGCCGCGGGGGCATGCCTCGGTGCAGTTGAAGGTGGTGCGGCAGCGCCACACGCCTTCCTTGTCGTTCAAGATATCGAGGCGCACCTCAGCGTTGTCGTCACGCGAGTCAAAGATGAAGCGGTGCGCGTTCACGATGGCTGCGGGGCCGAAGTACTGTCCATCTGTCCAGAACACGGGGCACGATGAGGTGCACGCGGCGCAGAGGATGCACTTTGTGGTGTCATCGAAACGCTCACGCGCTGCGACATCCTGAATGCGCTCCTTGCCACCCTCGGGCGCGGAGTTTGCAACGAGGAAGGGCTGCACCTCGCGGAACGACTCGAAGAACGGCTCCATGTCGACGATGAGATCCTTCTCAAGCGGAAGGCCCTTGATCGCCTCAACGTAGATCGGCTTCGAAATGTCGAGATCCTTGACGAGCGTCTTGCAGGCAAGGCGGTTGCGACCGTTGATGCGCATGGCATCCGATCCACAAATACCGTGCGCGCACGAGCGACGGAACGCGAGCGTCCCGTCAACATCCCACTTAATCTTGTGGAGCGCGTCGAGGATACGGTCGGTGGGGTACATGTCGACGTCGAAGTCTTCCCAGTACGCCTCGCGACCCGATTCGGGGTTGTAACGGCGAACGAGGAGGGTGACGTTGAACGGCTTGAGGCCGGCCTCTTCTGCGGGCGTGCCCGGAGCTGTGCTCGTAGCGGTACTCATGAGCTAGTACTTCCTCTCCATCGGCGGGTAGTTAAACTCGCCCTCTTCATTCTTCGTGAATACGACGGGCTTCCAATCCAGGCGGATGTGGTCTGCGGCGTCGGACGAGTGCGGATCTCCTGAGAGGTACGCCATCGAGTGCTTCATGTAGTTCTCGTCATCGCGGTTGGGGTAGTCGTCGCGCATGTGGCCGCCACGGCTTTCCTTACGATTCCGAGCCGTGTATGCGAGCACCTCAGCAAGGTCGAGCAGGAACCCGAGCTCGATCGCCTCGAGCAGGTCGGTGTTATAGCGCATGCCACGGTCTTGCACGCCAACGTTTTTGTAGCGCTCGCGCAGGTCGTGGATTACGCGGAGTACTTCGGTGAGCGTGTCGTCGGTGCGGAACACCTGAGCGCCGCGATCCATCTCTTCCTGGAGTTCGCGGCGAATGTCTGCCACGCGCTCGGTCCCGGTGCCGTTGCGGAGGCTCTCGACAAGCTCGCGGATCTCTTTCGCGGGATCTTCAGGAAGATCGGTGAACTCAGCGGTCTTCGAGAAGTCAGCCGCAGCGTTACCCGAGCGCTTGCCGAAGACGTTGATGTCGAGCAGCGAGTTCGTGCCGAGACGGTTCGAGCCGTGCACGGAAACACACGCGCACTCGCCGGCGGCGTAGAGGCCTGGGACGACGGTGTCGTTGTCCATGAGCACCTCGCCCTGGACGTTCGTCGGAATGCCACCCATTGCGTAGTGCGCGGTCGGGAACACGGGAACCGGCTCGGTGACCGGATCCACACCGAGGTAGGTGCGCGCGAACTCCGTGATGTCTGGGAGCTTCGTCTCGAGCACCTCGGCACCGAGGTGGGTGCAGTCGAGGTAGACGTAGTCTTTGTGTGGGCCGGCGCCGCGGCCATCAATCACTTCTTGCACCATCGAGCGGGCAACAATGTCGCGCGGTGCGAGATCCTTAATCGTCGGCGCGTAGCGCTCCATGAACCGCTCGCCACTCGCGTTACGCAAGATCGCGCCCTCGCCGCGAGCACCCTCGGTGAGGAGGATGCCGAGGCCTGCAAGGCCCGTCGGGTGGAACTGGTAGAACTCCATGTCTTCGAGCGGAAGACCCTTGCGCCAGATGA
>JBQEBC010000006.1:0-43627 GCA_052106035.1 Leucobacter sp.
AATGCGGTGCCGAGAGTCTTCTTCTTAAACATGAGTTTCTCCTCCAATGTCGAATTCAAGTGTGAATCCAAATGTCGAACCGCAGATTTCTGCGGCTTGTTGATTGGTTCGGAGCGCTCGAACGATCGGATTGGAAGTTTCTTGAAAAAGTTTTGATCGGTATTTCTTCGAAGGAATGCAATCCGAAATGGCGATGCCTCCGAATGACTCCATAACAGAAAGGCGTCCTCATGGATATTGTGCTCATTGGTTTGCTCGGCGGTCTCATCACAGGTATCTCTCCCTGCATCCTGCCCGTCCTGCCCGTCATCTTTCTTACCGCGGGGGCGAAGCCAGCGGCCCCGGGAAAGACGCCTGAGGTGATTCCAGCGAAGCGCAGTCGACCGTTCTGGATCATCGCTGGTCTTATCGTGAGCTTCTCACTCGTCACGCTGCTTGGCTCACTGCTACTCGGGCTGCTGTCGATTCCGCAGAGCACGATTCGTTGGGCTGGCGTCGCTGTGCTGCTCGTGATTGGCGTTGGGATGCTCTTCCCTGGCTTTGAGCGGTTGCTTGAGCGCCCCTTCCAGCGACTCCCGAGGCGCAAAGTCGCTGACGGGGGCACCGGATTTGGTATGGGGCTCGCGCTCGGCACCGTGTTTGTTCCCTGCGCCGGCCCCGTGCTTGCGGCCATCATTGTTGCGGGCGCAACTGGGGCAATCGGAGTCGAGACGGTGCTCCTCACCGTGTCGTTCGCGCTTGGTGTCGCGGTTCCGCTTCTCGTTTTCGCGCTCGCTGGAAGCAGCGTCGCCCAGCGAATTCGTGGATTCCGACGTAAGGAACGTGCGATCCGAGTTACCGGCGCAATCGCGCTTATCGCGCTCGCCGTCGGGCTGGCGTTCGACGTGCCGCAGGCGCTCCAGCGGCTCGTACCTGACTACACCGCCGGACTACAGTCAGATCTTGCAGAGAGCGACGCAGGAAAACGCGCGCTGAGCCTTGGCGGTCTCGTGACCGATGAGAACCGAGACCTCGACAAGTGCGCCAATGATGCAGAAGAGCTCGCCTCTTGTGGCACAGCTCCGGCGCTTACGGGCATCGATACCTGGCTCAATACTCCTGACGGTTCGGCGATAGACCTTGCCGACCTCCGCGGCCAGGTCGTACTCATCGACTTCTGGGCATACTCCTGCATCAATTGCCAGCGGTCCATCCCCCACGTCGTCGCCTGGGATGAGGCGTACCGTGACGCTGGGCTCTCAGTCATCGGCGTCCATTCTCCGGAGTACGCGTTTGAGAAAGACACCGCCAATGTGGCTGCCGGAGCCAAGAAGTTTGGGATCGAGTACCCGGTCGCGCTCGACAACAATCTTTCGACCTGGACGAACTACCGCAATCGGTACTGGCCAGCCCACTACCTCATTGACGCGTCGGGAACAGTGCGACACATCTCATTTGGCGAGGGCAACTACGAGACGACCGAACGTCTGATTCGTGAGCTGCTCATCGATGCGAATGCTGAAGTAGAGCTGCCGAACGTAACCGACACCACCGATGCAACACCACAACTTGGGAGCACGACACCAGAGACCTTCCTAGGATCATCGAAAGACCGGAACTTCGGCGGCAACGGCAAATACCGCCAAGGCACTGACACCTACGAGTTCCCGGCTGAGCTAAAGGCTGACTCATTCGCGCTCAATGGTGAATGGTCAATCACAACGCAGTTCGCGACTCCGGTGGACGGTGAGAGCGGAGTCGTGCGGCTTGACTACCACGCGAACGAGGTGAGGGTTGTCGTTGCAGGAGAAGGAATGCTCGAGGTCACGCTCCCAGACGGCAAAACGCACGCGGTCGAGGTTTCAGGTACGCCCCAGTCCTATCAGCTGGTGGGAGACGACGACCCGACCGACGGCGTGCTCGACGTCACGGTTCCAGAGGGCATCGAGGTCTACTCGTTCACATTCGGGTAAGACTCACACACAAATAGAAGCTGGAGAAGGAGGTGAGTGCGGCATGCTGGTGGAGATGGTGATCGACGGGATCGAATTTGCGGAGGACGGCGAGCGTGCCGATCCTGCCGACAGCGCGCTCACCCGCGCCGCCACCGGTGACCAATTGGCATTCGCAGAACTCTACGATCTCCTCTCGCACCGCGTGTTCGGTCTGATCCTGCGCATTCTTGTGGACCGATCGCACAGCGAAGAAGTGCTGCAGGAAGTATTTCTCGAAGCGTGGCAGTCGGCAGCTTCGTTCGATCCAGAACGAGGTCACGCGCGGTCGTGGCTGTTGACCATTGCGCACAGGCGTGCGGTCGATCGCGTGCGCTCGGTGCAATCAGCAAGACGACGAGATCTCACCGCCGGCGCGAAAGAGTATGCCTCGCAGCCTCAGGCAGTCGACGATGAGGTGGAACTCCTCGTTGATGGGTCCGAGGCCGTACGAGAACTGGCAGCGCTCCCCGAAACTCAGCGACAAGCGATCGTGCTCGCCTACTTCGGTGGGTACAGTCAGAGCGAGATCGCAGTGCTTATTGGCGCACCACTCGGCACCGTCAAGACCCGCATTCGAGACGGGCTCACCAAACTCAAATCTGTATTGGAGGTCGCGCGATGAATGAGAACGAATTTCGTGAGCTCTCAGCAGCACACGCGCTGCACGCCCTGCCCCCAAACGAAGAGCAGGAATTTTCTGCCGCGCTTGTCGCGCATCCCGAATGGCAAGCAATTGTTGATGTGGATCGCGAGACCGCGGCCGCCCTCGGAGCTGTGTCCGGTGACGTCACACCACCCGCGAGTGCGCGATCGACGATCCTTGACGCGATTGCGACGCTGCCGCAAGATGCGACGGAAGCCGAAAGCGACGTGCTTCCCGTGGAGATGCTGATTCGGCCGAAGCTGCCGAATCAGCAGAAGCGACCGCTGCACGCCGGCGTTCGGCGAGCGATGTGGTTCGCGCTCGCCGCATCGGTCGCAGTGCTGCTTGGTCTGACAATTACTCCGTGGATGCGAGCATCACTCACCCCTCCGAACCCTGTGGAAGTTGCGCTTGAACAGGTTGAGGCGGCGCCAGACGCAACTACAGCCTCAACAAAAATTGAGGGTGGCGGGCAGGCGACGCTGCACTGGTCGGCCGCTACAGACCAGGCCGTTTTTCTTGCCGAGGGGCTCCCTGGCCTCGATACAGATCGTGACTTCGAGCTGTGGATTGTGCGCGGCGAAGATCCCATCTCGCTCGGCGTGATCACCGTTGATGAGTCGCGGGATGCTGCGGTTCTTCCCGACGGGTTCGAGGTCGGTGACGCTATTGCGATCACGGTCGAAGACCGTGGCGGATCCGCAACGGGTGCCCCCACCACCGACCCGATCGTGGTTGTTGCCTCGGCATAGAGCTTGTGACTTCGGCACAGCGTTCTTAGCTTCAGCACAGTGCTCTAGCGGGTTCTCGGCTGGTGCGAAACCCCCTAGCTGGAGGACGAGCCGGTACGTATCGTCGCAAGCATGGATACGAAACTCAAAGCACTCATGATCAACTGCACCCTCAAGCCATCCCCTGCCGACTCGAGTTCCAATTTGTTGGGCCAGCAGATTATGGATGCGCTCGCCGCACACGCAGAGGTTGAGGCAGAAACGATTCGTGCGGTCGATCATGCAATCTTGCCGGGGGTTCAGACAGACATGGGTGAGGGTGATGAATGGCCCGCGCTTCGCGAGAAGGTGTTGGGCGCCGACATTCTGGTTTTTGTCACGCCGACGTGGCTTGGGCAGCACTCGAGTGTGGCACAGCGCGTGCTCGAACGCCTCGATGCTGAACTCAGTGAGACAGACGGGATGGGGCGTCCGACCCTCTTCGGCAAGGTCGCGCTCGCCGCGGTCGTTGGCAATGAAGATGGTGCGCACCACATCACAGCGATTCTCTATCAGGCCCTCGGCGACGTCGGTTTCTCGATCCCTGCCCAAGGCTCGGTGTATTGGAACGGTGAGGCGATGCACAAGACCGACTACCTGGAACTGACTGAGACGCCCGAGAAAGTCGCACAATCAACACGGACAGCGGCCGCCAACGCGGTGCATCTCGCGCGATTGCTCCGTGGATCCGCGTACCCACTCAGCTCGTGACTGGCATACGTGGAGTACTCCGTGTTACTTATTCCGAACGCAATGCTTGGCGACGCTTCCGCGCGAACAACGTGATACCTGCTGCGACGAGGAAACCTCCTACGGCCGCAGTTGCTGCGATCCACCCGGCTGAAGCGCCGGTGTCTGAGAGCTGATCTGCAGTCGCGTCTTGCCCGGCACCGGCACCCACTGAGGTTTCTCCGTCGGAGCCGCCACCTGCGTTCCCTGAGCCATCGCCACTGCCATCTCCGGAACTGCCATCTCCGGAACCGCCATCTCCGGAGCCGTCTCCGTCGGTCCCGCCGCCATTGCCGTCTCCGTCACCGCCGTCCCCACCGTCGTCGTCAACACCCGCGAGAGGAGCGGAGTAGAGCGATCCGCCCGGGTAGTTCGCCAGAATCCGGTAGCCCTCAAGCTCGGCACTCGGGAGCTCAAGCTGAAGCGTCGCAACTCCGAGCTCATCCGTCGACACTTCGTTCGCGTATACGACATCTGAATCCTCGGGATCAGCTGCGTCAGCGTCGATATCAACGATGACAATACCCGTGCGTGCGTTCGCCGCGTCAGTGCCGAGATTCAGGGAGACTGACGTGAGCCCGTCGGTAATGGATGCTTCGTGGTCGGCTGCCATCGCCATCGTGACCGGAGCGATTGCCATTGTCGTACCTAAGCCGACGACAATCGCCGCGCGTGTGACAAGTTTCATGATGTTCCTTAACAGTCTCAGTGCAGTCATGCTCAGTGCAGTAATGGGTGCGCGGTTTACCGGAGGACGGGACGCTCGAGCTCGGCGTCCCAGGCCCATGTCTCCGCGAAGTCGAACCCGAGGCCCGACTCGAACGTTGCCTGTTGACGCGCCTCGTCGGCGGTCTTTGTTTCACCCTGGAAGGTCGCACCGCCAGTCTCAGGGTTGGTTTGCACGTCAGCCACGAGGGTCTCTACGGCGTAGTTGTTGTCGAGTACCGGCACAGTGACCTTGAGCGCCCGCGCAACTACTCGCGCTGTGTATGAGGTGGCAGAGACCGTGGGGTTCAACGAGAAGTTGTTCCGCAGTGTCGTAGTTTCGTACCCATACCCTGCGATTCCGCCAGCGTTCGCCTCGTTCTCGACCGTCACCGCCCCCGTTGCGAAGGTGCGCTCGGTCAGGCTGCCGGCTGCCGCGATACCCACGATGCCGCCCGCCTGACGGGCGCCGCTCGCCGTGACCGCGGCTGTTGAGTATGCATTGTCGATGTGTCCGAGCGAATACCCGACGATGCCTCCGGCTGACTGCTTTGCGGTGATCTCACCGCTCGTAGATACCTTGCTGACGTGACCGGTCGCTTGAAGTGTGTCAACCAAGATTCCTGCACCAGTGGTGAGCGCGGTGTTCGGGTGCGTCACGATGCCGTCTACTTGGAGGCGCGTCACTGATCCACTTACGCGCTCAAACAAACCGCCGGTGTTTGAGACAAAGCCAGTGATGGCATGGCCCGCGCCATCGAAACTTCCCGAGAAGTCGCCGGTGATTCTGGCGTCAGTACCGGTGACATCGAGATCGTTTGCGAGCACGAAGTTCTCGTTGGGGAACGCCGCTACCTCAGCGAGATCAGCTGCCGTCTGCACGAGGTATGCAGAGTGGTCGGCCGTCTGTTCCAACGCTGGGGCGGGAACAGGTTCCGGTTCCGGCTCTGGCTCGGGTGCTGGATCCACACCCGCTGCGCGGAGCACGGGGCGTTCGAGTTCAGCGTTCCACTCCCACACCTCAGTAAAGTTCCACCCGAGATCCGTTTCGAACGTAGCCTGCAGCTTCGAGGTGGCAACGGCCTTCGACTCGCCGTTCACCGTCGCCTCGCCGGTTGCAGTTACGTACTGTTTTGTCGGCACGAGCGAGTTGAGCGCAAAGTTCATGCTGAGCAGCGGAACTGTGGTGCCGGTCGAACGGGCGACGATTCTCGAGGCGTGGTTTGATGCCGTCACACTCGGGTTGAGCGCAAAGTTGTTGCTCAGCGTGGTCGTCGGGTAACCGTACCCTGCGATGCCGCCAGCGTTCGTGTTGGCGTTCACGCTGACCGCACCAGTTGCATACGTGCGCTCGGTGAAGCTCCCTGCCCCAGCGGTACCCACGACACCACCTGCCTGGCTCTTCCCATCGACCGCCACGGCGGCCGTCGAGTACGAATCACGCAGTTGGCCGAGGTGGTACCCAACGATGCCGCCCGCGGTTTGGTTCGTGGTGATAGACCCCGAGGTGGAAACCTTCGAGATGACGCCCGAACCCAGCACCTGGTCAGCGAGAATGCCGGCACCCAAAAGTCCCGAGGCATTCATCAGCGTCACGGCGCCATCGACATGGAGTTCCGTGATCTCACCTGACACGTCACCGAACAGGCCGCCTGCGTCAGACTCAAACCCGGTGATCGAGTGGCTGTCTCCGTCAAAGGTGCCGGTGAACTCCTGCGATATGCGCACGTCTTCACCGCTGACGTCGAGGTCGGTTGTGAGACGGAAGCTTTGGCTCGGGAACTCCGAGACCTGTGCAAGATCAGCGAGACTCGTGATGAGGTAGCTTCCCGATTCATCCTGTTCCAAGCCAACTTCTGGAAGTGGCTCGATTTCGGGGCCCGTGTACGTTTCGGTAGCGACCTTGAGTGTCGGCCGCTGAGCAGCGTCGTTCCAGACCCAGACGTCCGCACTCCACCCGAGTGTTCCGGTGAAGAACTCGAGCGATCGCGTCTGTGGCAGCGTCGCGGTGGCGCCATGCAGATTCGATGCGCTGGGCGCCGCGAAGTCACTCTGGGCGGTGGCCTCGGTGAATGGCGCGGCCCAGTTGTTTTCGAGCGTTGGCGTGTTGTTCGAGAGGATGCGCCCCAAGAACCTGTGTCCATACTCCGGCGCCGTTACTCGCTCATTGAGCGCAATGCTGTCGCGGATGGTGGTTTCGGTGTAGGCGTAACCGACCACGCCACCAATGTTGCGGGTTGACGCGGTCACCTTACCGGTCGCGTACACGCGCTCGGTGGTGGATCCTTGCATGCCCAGTCCGATCGCGCCTCCTGCCTCAGTGGCGTTGGAGTGCACCGTCGCCGTTGAGTACGCGTCGCGCACGGTTCCTGAGTTGTCTCCGACGATTCCGCCGACGCGCGAGGCAGCCTCGATGGAACCAGTGGTGAACACTCGTTCGATCGTTCCAAAGTTGTTGTTCGCGAGAATGCCCGCGCGTGGAACGTTCGAGGTGACATTGGCTTCATCAATGCCGAGGTCATGAATGTGGCCGAGGTTCAGTGCGAAGAGACCGCCGGCCTCTGACGTAAGTCCTTCGATGCGGTGCCCGGCACCATCGAGTTCGCCGCTAAAGGGTGCTTTTCCGCCGATGGGCGTGAACTGCTCGACTTCAGAGAGGTCGATGTCGTTCGCCAGTACGAATTGCTGCTTCGGGAACTGATCGAGTGCGGCGAGGTCAGAGGCTTTACTGATCTGGAAGTAGCCACGTTCGTCGGCGGGAAGATCTGGCACGGCTTCGACGAAGATTTCGGGGGCGGATCGCAGGGTCGGTCGCGCAGCCAAAGCATTCCACTCCCACACTGTTTCGAGATCCCAGCCGAGTCGGTCGGTGTAGTGACTCATTGCTGCTGCGTTGAGCGCGGAGACGACTTCACCCTTCCAGTTGTCGGCCGCGGGTGCGTCGGCGAGCGTTTGGGTGCCGACGAACGATCCGTCAGACGCATAGTTGTTTGTGAGCACGGCTTCTTGACCGCTGAGCACCCGACCGACAACGGCATGCGCGTAGCTGGGCGCTGTCACCGAGCTATTGAGTGACATCACGTTTTCAACGCGAGTCTCCTCGTACCCGTATCCAACAACTCCGCCGACGTTGCGAGTGGCTGCCGAGACAGCACCGCTTGCATAGCTGCCCAGCACCTCGGAGCCAGCGAGTGAGACCGCGACCAAGCCGCCAGCCTCTGTCGTTTGGCTCGTGACTGCCGCAGTCGAGTAGCTATTCCGCACGGTGCGGTGGTTGTCTCCCACGAGTCCGCCGACACGGCCGAGGCCCTCGACCGAACCCGACGACCAGGAGTGCTCGATCGTGCCGTAGTTCAGGTCGGTGAGCAGGCCGAGCGTCTTGCCGATCGACACGACGTCGCTGTGTACCGCGACATTCTTGATAGTTCCCTCGTTCGTCGCGAAGAGCCCGGCACCCATGCTGTCTGGCACAAAGCCTGAGATCATGTGACCTGCGCCGTCGAAGACACCGGTAAATGGTGCACCGCCACCGCCGATCTGCGGGCGAGGAGCGCCATCAAGCTCAATGTTGTCGGTGAGCAGATAGTGCGCGGCTGGATCGTAGGCGATCTTCTCCACGTCGTTCCAAGTGGTCACGAGATACGGGCTTTCCGTGGTGCCTTCGCCGTCGAGACCCTCGCGCAGGAGGATCTCTTCTTGCAGCGGAACCGGGTTTCCGAGTCGATCCCACGAGAAGAGTTTCACGGTCGTGCCGCTTGCAATTGGGAGTGGAGTGTCGAACTCGACGCGCTGCGAAGATCCGCTCTGGCGCAGCTTCACCTCCGCCGAACGCAGGTCAATCATGTTCGTTTGCGTGCGATCGTATGTCGCGGCGACAACTGTGACGTCTGAGACGTCGGTTTCTGGTTCGCTGTACACGCTCACTGAACTGAGCTCGTCATTCTGCACAATGGCTCGGCTGACGTACCAGTCACCTTGCGGCTGCGAGAGGGTGAACTCATCGATAATCTCACCGTTCACGGTGTAGGCAGTGCCCACCAAACCTTCGTCGGTTACCTCGAGCGTCAAACCCATTTGGGTGTCGATGTCGTACACCACGTCGTCCCACCAGAAGGGCTGGTTGTCGTAGAACTTCGGTCCGCTCGAACCCATGGTGACAAATGTCGTGCCATTCGGCCGTTCGGCATCGTCAGTAATGAGGGCCCCGTCTGAGATTGTCGCGCGCTTGTACACGTGATCGTGGCCACCGAGGTACAGATCGATTCCGAGCGCCTCGACCACAGTGGAGACCTGTTGCCTGGCAGAATCCATGCCGGGGTCATCGCTGTGGTTTGCTCCGTAGTAGGGAAAGTGGCCCATGACCACTTTCCACTTCTTAGTTGAAGCCTCGACGTCGTCGACGAGCCACTCTAGCTGTGTGGCTAAGTCGTAGTTCGAGTTCAGTACTGAGATATGCACGTCTCCGCGATCGAACGAATAGTTGCTTTCGCCGACGTTGCTGCCATTCTTTGGCAGGTTGAAGACATTGGTGAAGTTGTCGCTGCGTTCGGTTGAGAGCACATTATCGACCTCGAGGTCGTCGTAGGTTTCGTGATTGCCGACCATCGTTGCGAACTGCAGATCGAGGTCTTTCAACACGTGGTCAAAGACCTGCTCCCACAGGTGCTCGCGGCCACCATTGTCGACGAGGTCGCCGACCTGAATGACGGTCTCGCCGCCTGGAACTTCGTTCCGTAGCGCGCTGAGCATGTTGTTGTAGAGGTCGTAATCGGCGAGGTCTTCGCCCTTGCTCTGCAGGTCGCCGAGCACGTAGATCGGTGCGTTGTCCTTTCCGCCTGCGAGGAATGTGCCTGAGACATCAGTCCAACCTCCGTCGGCGGACGTTCCGAAGCGGTACTGGTACGTCGTTCCCGGATCCAGGTTCTCGAAGTTGAACTCGTGGCTGCGCATTGGGTGTGACCCGGCACTATCGAGCCACTCGTCTGCCTCTGCAAAGATCGAGTCGAGTTCGAACGCGCGAGTATTCTTCGACGCAACTGTCACTGCATTCGACCAGTCAGTTTGGTTCTCGGGAAGCAGCTGGGCCCAGGTTTCTTCGATCAGTAGATCGGTGGCAATTGCGATGCCGGCCTCGCCGGGATGCTCGCCGACCATTGCTACGCTGCCGAGGTGGCGAAATACCGCGTCTGCGTCGAGTTCAGTCTGTGACACCTGAAGGCGAATCATCTCTGCTGAGGTGTTGCCTGCATTGTCGGTCGCCTTTACGACGATGAAGTGATCGTCGTAGCCCTCAACGGTGAAGCCACTGTCGGAGATGGGAAGCATGCGTTCGCCGTTGTAAATCTCGTAGGTCACGGTCGAGTTTGCGCCACTGTCATCAACAGCCGTGACTGACGGAAGTTCGATCCGCTGCCCTTCGTTGACCTTGCCTGACACCGTGTCTTCCACGGTGATCTCAGGCGCGAAGTCAGTGCCCCGGGTCACCTCGCCCACCCAGATAGGGGCAGAGATCATCTGGTGGCCATCAGCCTGCTCCACCTTCGCATAGACGTAGTCACCATCGGTTGCGGGGAGCGTGACGGAGAGATCTTGTGTGGATCCGGTCAACCCACTGAACGTGTGCAGCGTTGTTCCGGTGTTCCCAATCAATGTGACAGCCGAGAAGTTCTCTTCGTCGGGGTCCGCGAGCTGCACGCGAAGATTAAGTTCGTTCGTGCTGGCATCAAGAATCGAGCCCATCATCTCGCCGTTCGCAGTGAAGGCGAGCTGTGCATTCTCATCGAATGTCATGTACAGGCTGCGATTGCGCATCGCCTCATAAAGCCCGTCAAGCGAGCGGTCAGCTGCCCAGACACCGCTGATAGCGGGGTTGCCGGTGACCCAGCTCACCGAGTGCTCGTCTCCGTTGAATACAGGGGCGACGTGCCACCCCTTGTCGAGCGCATTAAGCCACTGCGTCTGGTAGCTCGTTGCTTTGTATTCGAACAACTCAACGTGTGCATCTGCCTCTGGGGTGATGTGCGCAAAGCCGTCGAAGTTACCCTTGCCGGTAGACGAGGGGTGGTTGAACTGCGCAATCGCGCCTTCATCTTGGCTGAGGCGGCTATAGAACGTCGAGAGATCATATTTGTAGTCGCCCTTGGGGAATGCGCCAGCGAGACCGTCGCCGCTGCCCTCTTGCCGGCTGTTTGCCGTGACGAACCACTCAGTATTGAAGAGGTTCATGTGCCCCGAACCGTCGTACCACGTGATCTCTTCGCCGGGCAGCGTAATGAGCTCGTTGCCCGCCTCGTTCCACTTGTCGACCTCGTTGTGCATGTATGCCCACTCGTCACTGACCGCGTGATCAGCATGCTCCGCGTGACTGTCAGCCGCACGAACATCCATCGTCACATCGTGCTCGGTGAGCGAGAAGAAGTCGGCATCCGTGTTTTTCTGCACATAGTCGTACGCGAACGCGGGTGTTTCTACGCCGTCGCTGATCGCAGAGTGCGCGTGAAACTCACCCGTGTAATGCGTCAACCCGAGCGTGCTTGGGTGCGCAGTCGAGCCGTCGATTGGCGTGTCGACAACAACTGCGGTGGCAGCAGTGGGCGCGAGCGCGAGGGTGCTCAGTGCCAGGGCACAAGACGTAACTGCGGTAAGAGCCGAGATCCACTTACGTGACTTCTGGGCAGGATGCGAGGGCGAGGAAAGTTGAGGCACAAGCAATCAACATACGGAGGCCAGGTTTCCGTGTGGCAGCTCTCAGCTGAACGACAGGTGTATTAATTGGATGCGAGCGTCACCAGGGGCTCGGTGCGTAGTCCTTCAAGAAGCAGCCGTAGAGGTCTTCGCCGGCCTCGCCGCGCACGATTGGGTCGTACACTCGGGCGGCACCGTCGACAAGATCAAGTGGGGCGTGGAAGCCTTCTTCTGCGAGTCGCACCTTGGTGAAATGCGGTCGTTCATCCGTGATCCACCCGGTATCGACCGCGGTCATCAAGATGCCATCTGTCTCGAACATCTCGCCGGCGCTCGTGCGCGTGAGCATGTTCAGCGCGGCCTTCGCCATGTTCGTGTGTGGATGCCCCGGCCCCTTGTAACGGCGACCAAACTGCCCCTCCATCGCCGAGACGTTCACGACATACGTGCGCTTTGCAGGGGATGCAACCATCGCCGCGCGCAACCGACTAATGAGCAGGAAGGGCGCGGTCGTGTTGCACAACTGCACCTCGAGCATTTCGAGCGGATCAACGTCTTCGACGTTCTGCACCCAGCTGTTCACGTGGTTCACGTCGGGCACGAGCCCACCAGCATCGATCGCGGTTCCATCGAAATGCTTTGTGAGTGAGGAGGAGCCGGGTGTCATCGCCATCTGCGTGAGTGCACCGGCAGTGAGATTCGGACCGTGCCCCTCGGCCACCGTGCCTGCGAGGGCGGCAACCGAAAGCAGCGGGTGCGCCTCGACCGATGCCTGTAGCGCCTCCGGGTGCCGATTCGCGGTGTGCCCAAACGTCTCGATCTCGGGGAGCGGCCCGTCTGGCAGCGGGGTGAGCTCTGCGTCTGCGAGCAGCGAATACGAGCCGGGTGATCGCCTGACGGTTTGGGCTGCGTTGTTGATGAGGATGTCGAGCGGACCCTGCGAGGCGACAGAGTCGGCGAGCCCGATCACCTGGGCTGGGTCGCGGAGGTCGATGCCGACGATGCGGAGCCGGTGCAACCATTCGCCAGAGTCGGGCAGCGAGGAGAACCTGCGTGCGGCATCGCGCGGAAACCGGGTAGTGATGGTCGTGTGCGCGCCGTCGCGCAAGAGCCTGAGCGCAATGTGCATCCCGATTTTCGCGCGCCCGCCGGTGAGTAGCGCCCGCTTACCCGTGAGGTCGGTGCTGGCAACGCGCTTCTCGTGACTGAAGCGCGCGCACTCGGGGCACAGCTGGTGGTAGAACGCGTCAACGAGCGTGAAGGGCTGTTTGCAGATGTAACAGTTACGGGGTTTTATGAGTTCGCCCGCGATCGAGTTCTCGGCGCTCGCCGCAAGCGGGATGCCCTTTGTTTCGTCGTCGATGCGGTCTGGTGCACCGGTCGCAGTCGCTGCAATCACTGCTTTGTCGGCGTTCGCGACCGCATCGCGCGCTTCTTGTCTTCGGGTGAGTTTGATCGCTTTGTACATGGAAGACGTCGCGCGACGCACAGAGTTAAAGTCGGGGTGCGTTTCAGGAAGGTGGTGGATCGAACCCAGCACCCGCAGCGTTGTGTCGATGTCAGCTGGGTCGATCCCTGCCGGATCGAGACCCGCCTTTGATTCAGTCATTGCGCCAATTTTACGGCATGCATTTGTGCGTGCGTCCTGAACCCATCCTCAGCGAAATGCGCGACTGATTCCGGCAGAGAGCGCTGAGAGCTGCATCCAGAGCGAGAATCGTACGAACGGACGCATGATGAACCGGAGTAGCGATCGACTGCGACGACGCGCACCCCGCTCCCACTCGAGTGAAAGATGCAACTGGGTACCTCCAGCGGCCGGCTCGAGCCAGGCAGCTACGCGTCTAGTGTTTGCGGTTGGGGCATTGGGGTACCTGAACCGCCAGTCGATGCGTTGCTCTTCAACTGAGGAAATCAGTTCAACCTGCTGAGTCACAAATGCAGGTCGTACTCGAATCGGTTTGCCATCTGCCCGTACGGTGCGGGTGTGTACGATCCACGTGTCGCCCACCTGGGCGCGAGTTGGTGTGTGCTCCCCGCCAATGAGGCCCAGCTCCCACTCGGGCATCCGTGAGGGGTTTGCGAGGAGCGCCCAGACTTCGGAGACGGGTGCGGATACGAAGCTCTCCGCAGTCCGCAAGAGAGAGTTTGAGGTGGCGGAGGGTGCGTGTGTGAGGTGTGGGTATGTGCCTAAGTCATCGAGTCGTGCGATCACCTGGTCCGGTGTGGTGTGGAGTCGCGCGAGCACGGCCTCGATGAGTCCGCTCGGTTCAATAACAAGTTCCCGGACTACCGCTGCGGCGTCACCGCGGTTGCTGCCCTCACCGGCTTGTTTGAGTATTTCGAGGGATCGCTTGCTCCACTCATACCCGCTGGTCTCGTGGAAAACGATCGGTCCGGGCTTCTGGTCTTCGGTAGTAATGCCAAGTGCCGTGAGCTGCTCGACGTGCTGATCCGTGACTGCCTTGCGTGTCGAATCGAGCGTGATTCCGAGACTTCTTAGCACCTGCCCCGCGAGTTGCTCGTTCACGGTGAGCGCGATGAGCATGTGGTCGATATCTGCGGTGCGCTGACCGTGCCGCGACGCTTCCTCCATTGCTGCGAGCGACAGGGTGTGCGACGTGGCCATTGCGCCGGTGAACTTGCTCACTTCGACCTCCGTGCAACCGGGACCGACGGGTCGATCTTCTTCGCGTACTTCTTGTGGACGGCCTGGCGCGTCACACCAAGTGCGTGCGCGATCTCCGGCCAGCTCATGCCTGAGCGCAAACCTGACTCCACCTGCGCGAGCTCTAGGCGTTCGGTGAGGGCTCTGAGTGAGGCGATTGCCCGAAGCCCGGCGCGGGGGTCGCTCGTGTCGGCGGCAACGCCGGCGATCTGTGTTGACTCCATAGAGTCAACTTACGTTGACAAATTAGTGGCTGTCAACCTGGGTTGCTACTGTGTTGCGTTGCGATGGAATCACGCGCCACGCAATGACGGCAGAGATCGCAAGCAGCAGCGCGGCAATCACCGCCGTAATCTGCATGCCCGAGGTGAACGCGTGCTGCGCCGCGGCGAGTAGGGCTGGGTCTGATTCGCCCACCACCGCGCTGCCGACTGCGAGCGAATCTTGGATCGCCGACGCTGCTGGCTCTGCGATGCCATCGAGCGAGGGCAAGTTCGCGCGATAAAAGGCAGTGTGCAGCGACCCGAGCACCGCGATGCCCATCGCAACACCTAGCTCGTAGGCGGTCTCGGAGATTGATGCCGCGGCCCCCGCGCGCGACCTTGGGGCAGCGCTTACGACCGCATCCGTTGAGAGTGTCATCGCAAGTCCAGCACCAAACCCAACCACGGTGAGGGCGACAATCACCCAGATGAGGCCCGGGAGTGATTCGGCGACTGCCAGGAAGCCGAGTCCGAGCGCCGCAGTAAACAATCCGACGCCGATCGCACGACCGAGCCCAAACCACCGCAGGCTCAGGGTGATGATGAGGATCACCGCAGCTGAGGCGATGGCAGAGGGCAGCTCTGCGAGCCCCGCCTGGAGCGGGGAGAGCCCGCGAACGAGCTGGAGGTACTGCGAAAGGAAGAACAATAGCCCGACAAATGCAAAGATTGCGAGGGCGTTGGCGCCCACCGCGCCGGAGAACGCGGGAATGCGGAAGAGCTCGAGGTCAATGAGGGGAGTGTCGAGGCGTCGCTGGCGGCGTACAAAGATCCATCCAGATGCGACACCGATGAACAGTGTGACCGGGACTGTCCAGTCGAACCCCGTGCCAACCAAGTGTTTAATCGCATACACGACGGGCACGATCGTGGTGATCGACAGCACCGCAGAGAGGAGGTCGATGCGCGGGCGTTCGCTGTTGAATGATTCGGGTAGCAAGAAGATGCCGGTGACGAGCACAATGATGACGACGGGCACGTTAATGAGAAAGACGCTGCCCCACCCGAAGTGTTCGAGCAGCAACCCACCCACGAGCGGGCCCGCGGCGGCGCCCGCGGTCGCCCCGGCTGACCAAATGGCGATGGCGCGGGTGCGCTGCGCCGGGTCTTCGAACACGTTGCGCACGATCGCGAGCGTTGAGGGCATGAGCGTTGCGCCGAAGACGCCGAGCAGTGCTCGGGCGGCAATGAGTATTTCCGCGCTTGTGGAGAAGGCCGCCAGTGCTGAGGCGATGCCGAAGCCGATTGAGCCGAGCAGCAGCAGCTTCTTGCGGCCGATGCGGTCTGCGATGTTTCCCATAGTGACCAAGAGGCCCGCGATGGCAAACGAGTAGATGTCGCCGATCCACAACACCTGCGTTGCTGTTGCGCCAAGATCAGCGGTGAGCGCGGGCACAGCGAGCGCGAGCACCGTGCCATCTACGGCAAGCATGAACACCGTCAGCGTGAGCACAACAAGTGCGAGCCACTGGCGAACGCTGCCGCGTGAACGTGTAGACATTCCATTTCCATCTCTGTACAGACCATTTGGTCGGTACTAGACTACTGGAAGGATGCCGAAAATGGATGAAATTACACGAAACTCGGCGCGAACCCAGCGCCAGATTCTTGATGCTGCCGCCCAGATCATTGCGCAGGTGGGCACCGCGATGACGCTTGCGCGGGTCGCTGAAGCAGCAGGGATTTCAAAGGGCGGCCTCATGCATCACTTTGGGGGACGCAAGCAGTTGCTCAGCGCCGTGGTCGATGATGCGAACGAGCGGTTTCGTGACGCGGTCACCGGCAATCTTGACCTCGCAGAGAACGCGCCAGGAAAGATGCTGCGGGCCTACGTGCGCACGCTCTGCGGCGGAGATCTCGAGGCCGCAAATTACTTTGGTTCGGCCCCCATGTGGAATGGGCTGTATGACGTGCCAGAGATTCGCGAGGTTATGGACGCTGACACGGTGTGGTGGGAGGAGCAGCTCGCGCTCGACGGTCTTGACCCGCGAGTGATTCGCATCGTACGCCGCGCGGCTGAAGGGCTTGCTGCAGCATTTAGCTACGGTGAAGAGTCACAGGCAGACCTCCAACAAGCTCGCGACGAGTTGGTTGAGATGACCCTGCAGAGCACGCGGCTGCGTGCACAACATGGAAGTGCTGATTCGCAAGGGAGCGACGCATGAGCACCAAGGAACCTGCAATGAGACCCACCGGGGAGACAGTCGCAGATGTACTTGACCGGGCGAAGGGGCCAAGGCGTTCAGAAGTCGACGAGCTGCTCGCCCTGCACCAAGAGATCACAGGCGTTGAGCCAGTTGTCTGGGCCGGCCGCATCATCGGGTTCGGTGAGTATGAGTATCACTACGATTCGGGGCATAGCGGCCGTGCACCGCTGCTCGCATTCGCGCCAGGGGCGGCACGGCACGCGGTGTATCTCACCACCGGATTCTCCGAACTCTGGCCCGATCTGTTGCAAGATCTCGGCACGTACCGGGCGAGCAAGGCGTGCCTCTATCTCACGCGATTGTCGGGGGTGGATCGTGGTGCGCTTCAAACGTTACTCGAGCGGTCACTTGCTCACACCCTCGAACAGCTGGCTTGAGCCCAGGTAAGTGAACAGTACGTCTCGAAACCCGTAACGACGCGCGTCGTTCTTGACGCTGTGAGTGGCTAAGGCCACGATAGGCGTGTGGCGAATACTGCTGGTGTGGCGAATACTGCGGAAGTGTTTCGCGCCTTCTTGAAACTGGGCGTGACGTCGTTCGGCGGCCCTGTCGCGCACCTCGGCTACTTCCGCGAAGAACTCGTCGTGCGGCGCAAATGGGTAAGCGAACAGCAGTACGGTGAGCTCGTAGCGCTCTGCCAGTTTCTTCCAGGTCCCGCGTCAAGCCAGGTCGGGTTCGCGCTCGGGCTTGTGCGCGGCGGATACCTCGGCGCGATCCTCGCGTGGATTGCCTTCACCCTCCCATCCGCACTGCTGCTCGTGTTGTTTGCGCTCGGTGCAGTGTCGCTCGACGGCGCTCTCGGCCACGGCATCATTCTCGGTCTCAAGGCGGTCGCGGTCGCGGTCGTCGCGCACGCGGTGTGGGGAATGGCGCGCACGCTCACCCCCGATCTGCGACGCATCCTCATCGGCGTCGTGGCTGCCGCGCTTGCACTGTTCGTCCCGGGAAGCCTCGGGCAAATCTCGGCGATCACGTTGGGCATCGTCGCGGGGCTGCTCTGGTGCAAACGAACAGCGGCGAGCGACCATGCACCGCTCAAGGTGCCCGTTTCACGTCGGGTCGGCATCGCCGCTTTCGCCGTGTTCGCGGTGCTGCTCGCCGGGTTGCCGATACTTGCGACCCTCGTTCAAAACTCATTCGTGAGCCTCGGCGACGCGTTCTATCGCGCCGGAGCGCTCGTCTTTGGTGGCGGCCACGTCATGCTCCCGCTGCTTCAAGCCGAGCCCGGCATCGCGGCCTCCGTGACCCCCGAGCAGTTTCTCGCTGGGTACGGCGCAACGCAGGCGGTGCCCGGGCCACTGTTCACGTTTTCCGCGTACCTCGGGTTCGAGATGGGGGGAGTCGGTTCTGCGCTCCTCGCCCTAGTCGCTATTTTCCTGCCCGGAATGTTACTGGTGCTCGGAGCGCTGCCGTTTTGGAACCAGCTGCGCACGAACGTGGCCGTGCGCTCGGCGCTCGCGGGCGCGAACGCTGCCGTAGTCGGCATCCTCGCCGCAGCCCTCTGGAACCCGGTGATCACCTCTGGCATCGAGGGGCTCGCCCCACTGCTCGTCGCTATTGCGGGCCTTGCAATGCTGCTCGTCTGGAAGCTGCCGGCCTGGCTCGTCGTCATCATGGGAGCTATGGTCGGAGCAGTCGTTGGCCTCGCCGAAGTTGGGCTCGGCTGGGGCTAGCTTCCCGCGGCGTGAAGCACGGTTACGTGCTGGCTACCGGCTGCCTGAGAATGGTGCGCAGTTTCTCCGGCGCGGCGCGGCGGGGATCGCTCAGGTAGATCTCGTGGTGCTTGCCGGTGAGGCGCAAGTTGTGGGCGGGAATGAACTCGTGGTGCATTCGTTCAAGCACGGGTGCCTCGTCGTCATATGCACCAACGTGGAGCGTCTGCACACAGTGACCCTCGGCGAGCGAGGCAAATCGCACTTTGTCGAGACCTGCAGATGACCGCTTCGCGCGAACTTGCGTGCTGGCTGCCGAAACCTGCTCGGCCCCGATCCACTCGGGAACCTTGAGCATCATTGTCCAGTCCCACTGCGACTTGTCGCGTGCGGAGGTGAACGCGGTCATGTCTTTTGCCCACCAGAGCCCCTCGAGGGGTGGCACTACGTAGTCACGCGAAAGCTCTCGCTTGCTCGCAAACTTCAGTGTGTATGCGACCGGGTAAAGTGCCTCGAGCGCATCCGTGTATTCCTGCGAAGAGTTCGGGTCGCCATGCCCATCGACCATGAGGTACTGCATCTCGGGTACGTCGATGAGGTCGAACCTCCCTCGTGCGGCCCGGTACGTGGGGAGCGACTTCTTGAAGTCGATCTTCTCGGTCTTTTCAGTCATTGCAGAATTTTAGTTGGCTTCTTGGTGCGGGATTCTGGCTTCCACAGGTCGACAACGAACTGCAGCGCGACGAGCAGGATCGCGGCGGCCGGCGGCCATCCGAAGCGCGTGATGATGAAGACGCCGACGATCACGGTGAAGTGCAGTACAAAGATGCGGGAATATGGCGCGAAGAAGAGCGACTTCATGGGCGGCAATGTTGCACGTGGAACCATGCACGCGAGCACGAGCTGCACGATCGAGCCGATCGCCCACACCACGAGAATGCCCTGCAGGTTGAAGGTACTCTCGGCAGTTTGCGACGATGAGGTGCCGAACATTCCGTTGAAGGCGCCGTACGCGATGAGAAACACGAAGACGCCGTGCACGAGGGTGAAGATGCCGTAGTGAATGAGAAAGAATACGACGAGAAATGGCTTGCTTGCGGATTGCGACACCGGCCGGTCATTGATGGTGAACGAGAGGTTCGAGCTGTCTGGGCCTGCCGGCGTGCGGGTACGGATCATGTCGATCTCGGTGCGCAGCCCCACCGTGATGTTCTGCAGCCAGTACAGCACGATCACCGATCGCCAGTCCCACCCGAAGAAGAGGATGCCGACGAGCGGGAGCACGAGGTAGACAGCCGCAGAGACGATACGTTCGATCACCTCACCATCGTAAGGTCCCGTGAGTATTCGCGCGCATTTCGATACGATCGGTCACGACAGACTCGGTATCCAAAGGAGGAAGGCGATTCATGACGACACCCGCATCACCCGCAGGCCACATTCCACTCGTCGAGGTGACGCGGGGCGATCTCGTCGAGAGCGTGCACTACGGCTCGTTCGCGGTCACTGACGCCGCCGGCCAAGTCCAGCTGTTGGGTGGCGACCTCGCCCTCCCGGTATACGCGCGTTCGGCGCTCAAGCCATTTCAGGCAACCGCGATGGTGCGGGCGGGGTTCGACATGCCAGACGATCTGCTGGCGCTTGCCTCGGCGAGCCACTCTGGCGCCGCGATCCATCTAGATGGCGTCGAGCGCATGCTCGCGCTGCACGGTCTCACCACAGACGCGCTGCACAATGTCGTCGACTACCCCATGGGCCCCGACCGTGAGACGTGGATTCGCGCGGGCAAGGAGAAGTCGCGCGTCGCGCAGGGGTGTTCGGGCAAGCACGCTGCGATGCTCGCCACCTGCGTCGTGAATGGCTGGGATATCGAGACCTACCTTGACCCGTCGCACCCGCTGCAGGTGCACATTAAGCAGGTCATCGAAGAGCTCACGGGTGAGCGGTCGGCGGGAGACACGACCGATGGCTGTGGCACCCCGCTGCCCGCATTCACGCTGCCCGCGCTTGCGACGGCCATTGCGAAGCTTGCGATCGCCGAGCATGGAAGCGCCGATGCGCGGGTGCCGGCCGCAATCAAGGCGTACCCCGAGATGCTCGCGGGCGAGGAGCGTGACACCACGCACCTTATTCGCGCGGTTCCCGGGCTCTTCGGCAAAGATGGGGCCGAAGCGGTGATGCTCGTTGGGCTCGAGTCGGGCCTCGGCATCGCGCTGAAGATTTCAGATGGAGGGGATCGCGCACGTATGCCGTTTACCGTGGCGCTTTTGCGTGAGCTCGGCATAGATGCACCCGCGCTCGCCGAGGTGGTGCCGAAGCCGATCTTTGGTGGCGGCAGGCCGGTTGGCGAGATCCGGGCGATTCAGGCGGCGTTTACGCGAGAATGAGGGCGCGAAGCTCCTCGGGTGTTGCGACGCGGTGGATCGCGCCCTCCGCCTCAGCGTCGTCACCGAAGCCCCAGCCGACGAAGATGACGGGTACGCCGTGTTCGGCTCCACCCTCGACGTCGTAGTGCCGGTCGCCGATGAGCACGGGGTTGGAGATGTCGGCCCCCGCGGCGGCGAGGCGTGCGAGCGCCTGCTCCACTACGTATGACTTGCCGTCGAAGTGACCCTCAGGGCCAGAGCGCGCACCAGAAATGGCAGTGAATTCGGGGAGAAGCTCGAAATGGTCAAGAATCGAGCGCACCTGAGCCTCGGGCTTGGTGCTTGCCGTTGATTGCGGAATACCGGCCGCGCGCACGTCGCGCACGAGTTTCGGAACACCCGGGTAGAGGTCAACAGCCGTGGTGTGGCCCTGCTCGGCAGAGAGGGCGCGGTATACGGCGAGGGCGGCAACTGCCTGGTCGGCGGGCAACCCGCCACGAAACTCGAACGACTCGAGAAGTGGTGGGCCGATCCACGAGGAGAGCGAAGCAACCTCAGGTACGGGTCGGCCGTACGCAGCTAAAACGGTATTGATGCGAGCAAAGATGCCGCGGGATGCATCGGCAATTGTTCCGTCGACGTCCCACAAGATGCAGCTGTACGTTGAAGGCGCCATATCCTCCAGCTTACTCACCGTCTACGTAGAACCACTGGCCACTTTCACGAACAAAGCGGCTGCGTTCGTGCTGTTCGAAGCGGCCGTCTGGCCCGCGCCCAATCGCGGTGAAGGTGACGGTGCCTGTTTCGTCGAAGGGCCCGCCAGTGCTTGACTCGTCGATGAGTAGTCGTAGCCAGCGAATCTCCGGGTCGAGCTCGAGCGTCGTTGGCCTTGTCGACACGTGCCAGGTGCGCAGTAAGTAGTCGTCGCGCCTCATCGCAAACGCGCTGTACCGCGAGCGCATAAGTTGTGTCGCGGTGGGAGCAACCGCGCCCTCGTGGAACCGCCCGCAGCATTCTGGGTATGGGTTTCCGAGCCCACATGGGCAGAGCTCGGTTCTCTCGGGGTTGGCGTTTGTCACGCATCCACCGTATCGCGGACACGCAATCTCGAGTTTGCAATCTGTACTACTGTCGTAATACAGTGATACATATCAAGTCGAGCAACAGAAAGGAGTCAGCATGCACCTCGATAATTCCCGCCCGATCTGGGCGCAGCTGGTCGACGAGTTCCGTCGTCGCATCGTGAGTGGCGAGTGGGCGAGCGGCGAAAAAGTGCCGTCGGTGCGCGAGCTCGGAATCGAGTTGGGCGTCAACCCAAACACCGTGCAGAAGGCGCTTGGTGAGGTCGATCGTCATGGTCTCACCGTCACCGAGCGCACCGCGGGTCGATTCGTTACGAATGACGCGGCAGCCATTGCCGCGGGCCGCGCAGCACTCGCAACCTCGTCGGCAGACGGGTTCGTTGTCTCGGCAACCGGCCTCGGCATGAGCCAGGCCGAGGCAGCAGCTCTCCTCGATGAGCGGTGGGCCGCTCATACGGCAGCGCCCGCCGCCGCCCCACAGACCAATATTGAGAGGAAGAAAGACCGATGAACGACCGCACCACTCCCGCGATCGAAGTCGCGGGGCTCACCAAGTCCTACCGCGGGCGTCCCGCACTCAGCGGCTTAAGCATCACCCTCGAACCAGGCCAGATCGTCGGCGTTATGGGCGACAACGGATCGGGCAAGACGACGTTCTTGAAGATCATTGCTGGCGTGCTCGCCGACTGGAGCGGCGAAGTTCGAGTCTTTGGTCACGTCCCCGGGCCCGAGTCGAAGGCGCTCGTCTCGTTTCTGCCTGACGCCTCCTACCTCCCCGATGGGCACAAGCCAGCTGACTCAATCGCCCAGTTCAAGCGCTTCTACGCCGACTTCGATGAGGCGAAAGCCAAGCAAATGGTCAACTTCTTTGGGCTGCCATGGGATCGCACCTTGAAGGAAATGTCGAAGGGCATGCGTGAGAAGTTGCAGATCACCCTCGCGATGTCGCGTCGGGCGCGAGTATACCTGCTCGACGAGCCGATCTCAGGTGTCGATCCTGCGTCTCGCGACGTCATTCTCAGGGGCATCCTTGAGAACTTCAGCGAGGACGCGCTGCTCGTTATCTCTACCCACCTCATCCAAGATGTCGAACCCATCGTCGACTCGGTGATCTTCTTGCGTGCCGGTCAGGTGCTCATGCAGGGGGAAGCCGACGCGCTCCGTGGCGAGCACGGTACGACCCTCGACGCGCTCTTTCGAAAGGTGTATGCATCATGATGAACACACTTCTTGCTCACGAGTTCCGAATCACGAGGAAGCGACTTGCGATTGCCGTTGGTATCGCCACACTTGTCGCAGCGGTGTCGTTCCTCACCGCACTGATCGACATCCCCGCTCTCAGAGTCCTGATGGTGATCCTCGGAGTGATCGCAGTCTCGGTGATTACCCCGCTTGTCATGGCGATTCTCGTCGAGAGCTACTGGCGCACCATGTATGGGCGCGAGGGCTACTTCACGATGATGCTTCCGGTGCGCGGGCGCACGCTCTTTGCCGCGAAGGTGCTGTATGGCTGCATCGCGGTCTTCGTGTCGGCCCTCATCACGCTCCTTCTATGGGCGCTCGGGGCGGCCTCGTTTGCGATTGCGAGCGGCTTCTCGGTCGAAGAGGACTTCGATGCGCTGTGGGAGGTGCTCAGCGCAATGGACGTCAGCCTGCTCGTCTTCCTTGTCTTCTGCATTCTCGCGCAGCTCGCCTATACGGTGATCGCCGGTGCGACCATCATGTCTGTCGGGGCTCAGGCGAGGTTTAACCACCTTGGGTTTGGCGCGCCGGTCATTGGCGCGATCATTCACTACGTGGGGCTGCAAATCATCAGCCTTGCCGCGATGCTCTTCGTTCCGATCGGAATGATCATCACCGGGACTGGGGAGATGAAGCTCGTCGGGGAGGCCATGCTTAGTGACTTTATCCGTGCGATGCAGGAGGCCAACTTCAATGGGGAGCCCGAAGTCATCGGCCTCGGCAGCGTATTAGTGATCGTTGTGCTCGGTGTGCTGTTCGCCTGGTGGGGAGCGCGCTCGGTCGAGCGCCAGACCTCGCTTCGGTAACGCTGCCTCCCGACCGACTGGCATAAGAAGGTCCGCCACCCTCTCCCGAGGTGTGGCGGACCTTCTTATGCTGACCGCGCTCGCTGAGAACTGGTCGCCGGCTACTCGCCGCGCGTGAAGACCGCGAGCGACTCGAAGTGGTGTGTGTGCGGGAAGATGTCGAACGCGCGAAGCTCGAGCAGCTCATAGCCCGAGTCGAGCAGCGACTTCGTGTCGCGGGCGAGCGCGACCGGGTCGCACGCAACGTACACGATGTTCTGCGGTGAAAGCTCGGCGAGCTGCCCGGTAACAGCGCCACCGGCACCCGAGCGGGGCGGATCGAGCACGACCGTGCCGCGGCGAAGCCGGTCGCGCACAGGGGCAGACGCCTTGAGCAGCTCCGCGAGGTGATGATCCACCTTCGCGGTCACCGCGAGCGCGCCCACGATCTCTGCCAGGTTCTCTGAGGCGTCGTCGGTCGCGGCAGCATCAGATTCGACCGTGGTGATCTTGAGGCCGGGGCCATTCGCCTCGGCCACCGCGGCTGCGAGGAGGCCCGCACCACCGTACAAGTCGAGGTTGCCGGCGGCAGGATCAAATGTGCCCGTCTCAATGAGGTCTGCGATCGCATCGTGCACCGCGCCGAACAGCATGGCCGGAGCCTCGCGGTGCACCTGCCAGAAGCCGCCAGCGCGCACGATAAACCCGCGTTCCTCAACGAGTTCGTGCACGAGGTCTGACGCGCCGTTTCGCTTCTTCGAGCCAATCTCAGTGATCAGCATGCGGGGATCGTCGGCGGATGGGTCGATGAGGTCCACCGTGGCGATGCCGTTCATCTGCTCGAAGAGGGGGGCGATCTGGTTCACGCCTTCGCTCGCAAGCGGCAGCGACTCAACCGGAATCACGCGGCGGCTCCGTGCAGCGTATGGGCCAACTGCGCCAGTTTCGGGGTCAACGTGCAGGCGTACGCGTGAACGGTATCCAAGCCCGTTCGACTCTTCATCGCCGTGGGCAGGTTCGACGAGCTCGGCAAGGGTCTCGCTAAAGTCTTCGCCATCTTCAGCCGCGAGCTCGATATCACCAAACCGCGACATCGAATCGACGAGCACCTCGGCCTTCAGCACACGCTGGCGCTCGAGCGCGATGTGCCCGAACTCGGCGCCACCCGCGCGATCCTCGGGGTCACGCTCAAGCGCCGCTTCAGCCCAGACATGGTCGCGCCGATCCTTCGACGCATCGAGCACCCGCGTCACCGCGGCCCGCGCAAATGACTTTTTCTTCGCGTCGGTCACCCGTGCGAGCACGCGCTCACCGGGGATCGCATCGGCGACGAAGACGACGCGGCCCTCGTGGCGAGCGACGCTCACGCCACCGTGCGCGATGCCGGTGACCTCGAGTTCGATCTCGGTACCGATTTCGAGCGGGTTGGTGCTGCTTTGTTCAGACATGCTCACTATTCTCCCACCCTCAGGCGTATGCTGAGCACGTGGACCACACACGCAATGTTGCACTAGCGGTCCGGCTCACCGGGCTCTCGGTGAAACGCGGCAATCGTGCGGTGTTCGAGGGGCTCGATCTTTCGATTGCGGCAGGCCAAGTGACTGGGGTGCTTGGCCCATCGGGGTGCGGCAAGACGACGCTGCTCCGCACGATTGTCGGCGCGCAAGCGGGTGTGAAAGGCGATGCTCAGGTGCTCGGGCTTGCCGCGGGCTCGCCGCACTTGCGCACTCGTGTCGCTTACGCCACGCAGGCCGCATCGGTGTATGACGATCTCACGGTGATGCAAAACTTGAGATTCTTTGCCCGTGCGCTCGGCGCCCCGCGCGACGATGCAGATCGCGTAGTGGATCTCGTGGGCCTCAGCGGCGAGACCAAACAGCGGGTTGATTCGCTCTCGGGTGGGCAGCGTAACCGTGTGTCGCTTGCCGCGGCTCTGCTCGGAAACCCAGAACTCATCGTGCTCGACGAGCCGACCGTGGGCCTCGACCCGGTGTTGCGGGCGGAACTGTGGGATCTGTTTCAACGCCTCGCAAGCGACGGGGCCGCGCTCATCGTGAGCAGCCACGTGATGGATGAAGCACTCAGGTGTGATCGGCTGCTGCTCTTGCGGGAAGGCACGATCATCGCTGACACGACGCCGCAGTATTTGCTTGAGGCGACGGGGCAGCACGATCCTGAGTCGGCGTTCCTCACAGTCATCAAGGCAGGCGGGCTGAAATTATGAACCCGGGGCGTACATTCGCCGTCGCGGCGCGAGTACTCAGACAGCTCTCGCATGACCCACGATCCGTCGTCTTACTGCTTGTCGCACCGCCTTTACTTGTCGGGCTGTTCGCTTGGCTGTTCAGCAATCAAGACGGAGTCTTTGAGCAGCTTGGCGGCCCGATTCTCGCGCTTTTCCCATTCATTCTCATGTTCGTCGTGACATCGGTGACCACGCTTCGCGAGCGGCGGTCAGGAACGCTCGAACGACTGCTCACGACGCCCATTGGGAAGGCTGACTTCATCATTGGATACGCGCTCGCCTTCGGGCTCATCGCCGTTGTGCAGGCGGTGTTCACGGTGACATTTGCCGTGCTTGTGTGCGGGCTCACCGTTGACGGGCCTATCTGGCAGCTCGGGCTCGTCGCAGTGCTTGACGGGCTGCTCGGCACCGCGTTGGGGCTGCTCGCGAGCGCATTCGCGCGCACCGAGTTTCAGGCCGTGCAATTCATGCCACTCGTGGTGATTCCACAGATTCTCGTCGGAGGGCTCCTCATGCCACGCGATCAGATGCCCGTGGCGCTCGAGCGAATCTCGGATTGGCTGCCGTTGAGTTACGCCGTTGACGCAGTGAATGCGGTGACCGCTGGAAGCGGTGACTGGGACCTATGGAAGCCGCTCATCGTCATTGTTGCGGTGTCGATCGTCGCCCTCGTGCTCGCCGCGGTCACGTTGCGACGCAGGACACCATAGCTCTGTTCTGGCTGAGCGAGGCGAATGCTGGGATACTGAACCGTATGGTGATAAGGTCGGCTGCTCCGCGCGTAGTGCGTGGAGTTTGCGCTGCCTTCGCTGCAACCTTTGTCGCGCTCGTGGCACACGTCGCTGCGGGTGGCGCGGTCCCCGATGTGCTCGGTCTCGCAGCCCCAATTGGTCTGTCGATGGTTGCGAGCGTGCTGCTGCAAACCCGCAAGCTCCAGGTCGTGCGCCTCACCCTTTCCGTGATCGTGAGCCAATCGCTGTTCCACGTGCTGTTCGTGATGGGTGCGACCGGTGGTGCGCACGTGCACGCCACGTCGCTCTTCGGTGACGCCCTGATGTGGGGGTCGCACCTGGCGGCGGCTCTTATTACTGTGGTGTTCTTGCTGCGCGGTGAGCAGGCGATCCATCGAGTGCGTGACGCTGCCGAGCGGCTGGTCTGCTGGCTGCAAGTACGCCTTACCGAAGTGGCGGTCGTGCCCGCACTTCCCGCCCGGGTCCGGGTGAATAGCGATGCGCACCGTGAATGGCTGCTGCTCTCACAGTTGCATGCTGCGACCCAGCCACGCCGCGGACCTCCCACCCTGCATTGATCTCCACGGGCGTGCCTCAATGCACGCCCGCACTATCAATGTTGCGCGCCCGCTCACTCGAATGCCGGCGCGCGTGTGAAAGGTACATGAATCATGACTGAAACGAAGACACGCAAGAACGCAAGCCCGGTGCTGAAGGTCGGCGCGGCAGCATTCGGAGCGATCGCGCTCACCCTGGGAGGAGCGGCGGCGGCGCAGGCACACGTCGGCATCAGCACCCCGACACCAGCTGCGGGTACGCACTCCATTGTGACCGTGAGCGTTCCACACGGGTGCGGGCACTCCCCGACCACAAAGGTCGCCATCCAGATGCCCGACGACATCAATAGCGTCACACCGACCCGCAATAGTTTCTATGACGTCGAAGCGGTGACGGAGACGCTCGATCCGGCAATCGAAGACAGCCACGGAAACCCCATCACTGAGCGCGTCTCAGAGGTTATTTACACAGCGAACACCCCGCTCCCGTCAGCACAGCGCGACGCGTTTGAACTCTCGCTGCAATTGCCAGAAGATGCGGCCGGAGAAACGCTCTACTTCCCGGTTGTGCAGACATGTGAAGAGGGTGAGTCAGCGTGGGTGCAGCTGCCAGCCGAAGGGCAAGACCCGCACGAGCTTGAGCTGCCGGCTCCCGCGATTGCGGTCGTTGCGGCAAGCGACGCTGGCCACGGACATGATGCAGGCGAGGCGTCTGCTGATGGATCCGCAGAATCCGGTGCGACGGGCACCGACCTTTCGCCGCTTATCTACACGGCGCTCGGTCTCGGCGTGATCGGCGCAATCGCTGGGCTCACTGCGCTGTTGCGGAGGCCTCAGCGCGCATGAGTATCGTCGTGAACAGGGTGAGAAGGTTGCGAGGACCGCGAAGTGTTGTCCTCGCGCTTTTCGCCCTGTTCGCGGGCGTGCTTGTGTTGCTCGGAACCGGGATTTCCCCGGCGTCAGCGCATGCTGAGCTCGTCAACACGACACCTGAGCAAGGTGCGGTGCTTGATGCCGCGCCCGAGGCTGTTGAACTGCGGTTCAGCGAGGCCGTGCAGCTCATTGATGGCGCTATGCGACTATTTCCTGGGACAAGCAACAGCACAGGTGAAGGCGCCGACTCGTCTCCCGATCCCATGCCCGACCCGGTGGATCTCGACGCGAGCGTTGCCGGGTCGACGGTCACCATCGAACTACCGGGTGACCTCCCAGACGGTGCATACGCCGTTTCATATCGCCTCGTCTCCGCTGACGGGCACCCGGTAGGTGGTGCCCTCACGTTTCAGATTGGTAAGGGAAACTTTGCCGCCCCGACCATGACGAATGCGGCAGCAAACCCCGCGGTCACCGAGG
Organism: Leucobacter sp.; assembly: GCA_052106035.1. GTDB lineage: Bacteria > Actinomycetota > Actinomycetes > Actinomycetales > Microbacteriaceae > Leucobacter. Next base: position 28,656 of record JBQEBC010000006.1, read on the forward strand.
TGCTCGTGGCGGTGCTCACCGCGATTCAATATCTCGGACTGCTCGGGTTCGCAGGCCTGTTGTTCTTTGAACATGTGGTGCTCCGGTCGATACGCGGGCGGGGGGAAGTGCCCGATCCGCTCACCCGAAAGCTCTTACGCAACACCTTTGGTGCCGCAGCAATAGCGGCGCTGCTTCTCATACCCGCGTCGGGTTCACGAGTGACGGGCTCTCCGTTCATCACATTCAATGCCGAGACCGGCGACTTTATTCTGCTGCCCGTCTCTGGGTGGTGGCCAGGCGTATCGGGGCAGGTCATCGCCTCTGCGGTGCTCATCACCGTGTGCGGGTGGGTGGCGCTCATCATCGGGAATCGGGCCCGGCGTGCTGCTGGATCGCCTGGGCGGCCCGTCTCGCCAGTGGGCAAGGCTGTGCCGGTAGGCAGGGCTGCGCTCATGAGCCTGGTGCTCGCGGGTGTCGCGCTCGTAGCCCCCGTGCTCGTCGGGCACACCCAAACCGTTCAACCAACCTGGATGATGCTCATTGCCGACACCGGGCACCTGGTCGCAGGGGCGTTCTGGGTCGGCGGCGTCATCGGGCTACTTCGATTCCTGGTCATCTCGAGCCCGGCCGCGGGCGGCGACGAACCGAGGGTTGCTCCGGCAAAAGCTGCGCAGGTAGTCGCTGACTTCTCGCGTTACGCCTTCGCGAGCGTGATATTGCTTGCCGTGAGCGGGGTGCTCATGGGCGTGCTCGTTGTGGGCACGTGGGAGAAACTCGTCGTCACCGACTATGGGCACACTCTGCTCATCAAGCTGGGGGTGGTCGCTGTGGTGGTCGCGCTCGCCGCCTACAACCGCACACGGCTCGTGCCACACCTCATGTTGCATCACGCGGCGTCAAGACAATGGGTGAGCCTCAAACGCATTATGGTTTTCGAACTGGTGGTGCTCAGCTGTGTGCTGGTGATCACCGGGTTTCTCAGTAATACCACTCCGAATCTCGAGGGTGATGGCGCCCCAGGTGGGGCTGGCAGCGGATCGAGTGTCAGTGCTGACACCAATACCGAGCCTGAAACAGTTCGTGCCGAAGCACAGGGGCTCGCGGTCGAGGGCGCGCTCACTCCCGCCACCACCGGTGAGAACGTCTTCACGTTTACGCTCGAGTACGAGGGCGAAGCGGTCACCCCCGACTCGGCAGCGTTTGGCAAGGTGACCGTAGACGCGCGCATGCCCGAGCAACAGCTCGGCCCGATTGACGCAGAAGTTGACTACGACCCGGCGTCGGAGGAATACGAGGCGACGGTGACATTGCCGGTCACGGGAGACTGGCAACTGCAGGTCGCTGCTCGCGTCGACACTTACACGCAACCCATCGTGGTGCTGCCGATCACAGTGAAGTGACGACTCGGTCACTACACGCCGTAGGCTGAATGGCATGCGTCTCATCCTCGCCTCCACGTCACCCGCCAGGCTTTCGGTACTCAGGGGTGCCGGCATAGAACCCGTGTGCTTCTCACCCGAGGTCGATGAAGACGCGGCAATTGCTGCGCGCGAAGCTGAGCTTGGGCGCGCTTTGAGTGCCCCCGAGTTCACCGAGTACCTCGGCAGAATGAAAGCCGAAGATGTTGTGCGACGCCACGGTGCTGAGATCGCGGCTCTTGGCGGAGGGCTCGTGCTCGGAGGAGATTCGATGTTCTTACTCGACGACGAGATCCTCGGCAAGCCGCACCTCCCAGAGGTCGTGCTCAAACGTTCGAAGCAGCACCGAGGGAAGACCGGTGTGCTGCACTCTGGTCACTGGGTGATCGACTGCACCGATGTGTCGGCGCTCGCCGCCGATGTCGTGGCTGACTGCCAGGCGGTTGGCGGCGTTGACACGGCGAAGGTCACGCTCGCGGCCGACGTGAGTGATGATGAACTCGCCGCCTACGTGGCGACCGGGGAGCCACTCGAACTCGCTGGAGGGTTCGCGATCGACGGCTTGGCTGGCGCGTTCATCGAGCGCATCGAGGGGGCTCCGAGCTGTGTGATTGGCCTGTCGCTCCCTGCGCTCCGCCGCCTCGTGCGAGAGCTCGGACACGACTACACCGCCCTCTGGACATAAACAATTCCTTTGCTTCCAATTGTACAAGTTGTACAATTGGGGTATGACCTCTGTGACGCTCTCCGAATTCCGTAACCGCCAAGCTGATCTCATTGCCGCAGCGCAGCGGGATCCTGTCGAGATCACTTCTCGAGGTGCTGGTCGTCGTGCGGTCGTTGTTTCACCAGAGTTCTATGACCGTGCACTTGCCGCGCTAGAGGATCAGGCCGACATCCGCGCGGCTGCCGATGCAAGACGTGAGACTGAACGGCTCTCCCACGAGGATCTCGCTGCAGAACTCGGGCTTTGATCTGAACTCATGACGTACCGGATTACCTATGTCGGGTCAGTCGCTAAAACATTGCGCAAGCTCGACCGTCAGAATGCGCACCGGATTCTGCGAGCGATTGGTAACCTCGCTGACAACCCCCGGCCGTCAGGGTGCATTGCGTTGCAAGGTGGGGATGGAGAGTTACGTATTCGAGTCGGAAACTACCGTATCGTCTACGACGTCATTGATGACGAGCTAGTTATTCTCATTCTTCGCGTAGGTCATCGCCGCGAGGTGTATAGGTGAGCTCCGGCCTTCGGTACCTACGAAGTACTGGATCCCCTACTTGCCTCAGCGCCTCACACCTCGAGGAGAATAACTACATCTCGCCGCGGGCGAGCAAGGCTACGGTGAGGCCAGCGATCGTCTCGCCGTCGGCTAGATCCACCCCGAGCAGCTCTTCGATGAGTGCGAGGCGTTGGTAGAACACCGACCGCGACAGCCTCGACCGTTGAGCTGCGAGCGACCTATTCGTAGGGTGCGCAAGGTACGCCGCAAGCACGCGCACGAGATCGCCGCTGTGCCCTGAGCCCTGTGTGGCGTCGTGAGTGATGAGCGGATCAAGGAGCGCTGCTACGAACTCCTCGACCTCAGGCACTCCAGCAAACCCGCGCACCAGGTAGGCGAGCGGCCGCTCTTCCGCGAGGTGCACGGTGACCCGGCCCGGTGAGACGTCACCGGGGGCCACGGCTCCCGAGCGACTGCCTGCAGCCACTCGCTCAAGCGACGCAATGAGGGCGAGCGGCCGTCTTGCGGTTACCCCGAGGCTTAGGTGCGCGCGCCAGGGTGCAGGCGTCGCGTCAGGCAGCATCATGCCGAGTTCGTGCGTAAGCCTGCGTGCGAGGGCATGCTCGTTCGGGGTATGTGCGGGGGCGAGACGCGGATCGGCTGGAGGAAATGACAGCAGCACGAGCAGTGTGCGCGGGTTTGTACCCACCCCTGCCCCCGGGGCGGGCGCGAGAATCACGTTTCCTTCGGGTGCGACCGCTCGCCTGAGCGCGGTGGCAAGAATTGCTGCCTCGAGCGAGTCGTGCGCTCCGAAATCACCCGTGCCTGCGAGCGTCGCGCCGAGCAAAACGCGCCCTTCGACGGGGAGACCTCCAGCAGCGAGCTGGCTCGCGAGTTCACGCTCACCCGTGTAGCGTCCTTCGAGCACGGCATCGAAGAGGCGCCTCGAGCCAAGCTCGATCCACTGTTCACCGTCGGGGTCTGCGAGGCGCGCGAGCGCGAGGGCAAAGGCGCCGAGTTCGAGCACGGTCTCGCGCCCCGCCGCGTGCGGTGGGCCGGGGAGCGCGGTGAGTGACCCCCATCTGGTGCCGTGAGCCTCGACGGGCACGCGGATCGCCCCGTCGGGGAGCCCGGGCGTAACTCCGTGGCGTCGTCGATCTGATTTCGCCCAGTGATCAAGTACCGAGGTGTCTGTGCCAGACCAGGCGACGACCTGGTGGCCCGCATCTTCGAGCACCACCGGGGCACCAAGCGTTGCGGCGATGCGATCGACCACATAGTCGACCGGGCTGCGATTCAGGCCGAGCTCTGTGAGCATTGCGTGTACCTCAGCGCGCGCCTCAAGTGCCTCGTTTTGTGCGGCAAGCACTCTCTGATGCACGCGCTGCGTGATCTGCACGAACCGCACCTCGCGATGCAGCACGATGAGGGGGACATCGTACGACGCACATGCTTCGATGAGCGCGCTTGGGGTCTCGTCGAAGCGCGTACCGAGCTCGAACACGATCGCGGCGGGGCCCGCCTCGACGAGTCTGGTGGCGAGAGACGCAAGATCGACCGGATCGTCGAGTTCTTGCGGCCACCCGGCACCCGTCGTGAGTACGAGTTCGCCACCGTCGAGCAGTGACTCGGCGCCGTGGCCTGCGACGACGTGTGCCCAACGCACCCCGCGATCGAGCCCAGTTTCGCCGGTGACGAGCTCGGGTGCCCCGGCGGCGAGTTCGGCGAGCCCGAGCACGTCGCGCACGCTCGGGAGGGAGTTCATGGATTCGATCACATACAAAGTGTATGAAGAATTCGGGAAATAGCGATACTTTGCCCGGAGCTCTTTTATAGATTCCTTGGAATACTGGCAATACTACGAGTTTTGAGACTCGAACATTTTGCATGGAATCGAACGCACCCGAGAGGATCTCACACTATGGCTCACATTCCCCACGTCATCGGCGGCGAAAAGGTTGAGGCCGCTGAGCGCACTCAAGTCGTCTACAATCCGGCCACCGGGCAGCAGCTGCACGAGCTCGGTATTGCCTCAGCTGAAACGGTCGAGCGTGCGATCGCCGCAGCCCAGGCCGCACTTCCGGCCTGGCGCAAGACGAGCCTCACGAAGCGTGCCGACGTGTTCTTCAACGTGCGCCAGCTGCTCAAGCAGCGCACGAACGATCTTGCCGCGATTGTGACGAGCGAGCACGGCAAGGTACTCGCAGATGCTGCGGGCGAGGTCGCGCGCGGTCTTGAGAACGTCGAGTTCGCCGCTGGCCTCATGAACGTGTTGAAGGGTGAGCGCGACGAGCAGGTCTCGACCGGTGTCGACGTGCACTCGATCAAGCAACCCGTTGGCGTCGTCGCGGCGATCACCCCGTTCAACTTCCCCATCATGGTGCCGCTCTGGATGATCGCGAGCGCGATCGCCTGCGGTAACACCGTGGTGCTCAAGCCCTCAGAACGCGACCCTTCCGCATCGGTATTCATTGCTGATCTGTTCCGTGAGGCTGGTCTCCCCGACGGCGTGCTCAACGTTGTGCACGGCGACAAAGTCGCGGTCGACACCCTGCTCGACGCACCCGAAGTGAAGGCGATCAGCTTCGTTGGATCCACCCCGATCGCAAAGTACATCTACGAGCGCGCTGCCGCGAACGGCAAGCGCGTGCAGGCGCTTGGCGGCGCGAAGAACCACATGCTCGTCATGCCAGATGCTGACCTCAAGGTCACGGCTGACGCCGCGGTTTCGGCTGCGTACGGCGCTGCGGGCGAGCGGTGCATGGCAGTCTCGGTGCTCGTGGCCGTCGGTGACGAGATGGCGGATCGCCTAATCCCCGAACTCACGAGCCGCATCGCGGATCTCAAGATCGGTGACGGCGCAGCCGAGGGCACCGAGATGGGTCCACTCATCACACCCGAGGCAAAGGCACGCGTCGAGTCGTATGTCGCCGGGGCCGCTGCCGAGGGCGCAACCGTCGTCGTCGACGGCCGCGACTACGCCTACGAGGGTGAGGGCTTCTTCACCGGCCCCACGCTGCTCGACCACGTGCAGACGAACAGCAAAGTGTATCTCGAAGAGATCTTCGGGCCCGTGCTCGCAATCGTGCGCGTCGACACCTACGAAGAGGGCCTCCAGCTCATCAACGACCACCAGTTCGGCAATGGCACCGCGATCTTCACCCGCGATGGTGGCGTCGCTCGCAAGTTCGAATTCGATGTTGAGGCCGGCATGGTGGGCATCAACGTGCCGATCCCCGTTCCCGTTGGCTCGTTCTCATTCGGCGGTTGGAAAGATTCGCTCTTCGGTGACACCCACATCTACGGCCCTGAGTCGATCAACTTCTACACCCGCTCGAAGGTTGTTACGACCAGGTGGCCGGACCCCGATCAGTCGAAGATCGACCTTGGCTTCCCGAGCAACAGCTAACTCGGTTACCTCGAAGAAGAAAGTACGGGCATGACCGATTACATTGACGACAAGGGGAACCCGCAGAGCTTCGGTGATACCGAGGCGCAGCGAGAGGTTCGCGACAACGACCGCAACTATGTGTTCCATTCGTGGTCTGCGCAGGGCACACTGAACTCGCTCCCCGTCGCAAAGGGTGAGGGTGCAAAATTCTGGGATTATGACGGTAACGAGTACCTCGACTTCTCGTCACAACTCGTGAACTTGAACCTCGGTCATCAGCATCCGGGGCTCGTGAAGGCAATTCAAGAGCAGGCAGGGCGTCTCGCAACGATCCAGCCGGCACTTGCGAACGACGTGCGTGGGGAGCTTGCGAAGCGCATTGTTGACCACTCGTTTGAGGGAGCGCGCTCAGTGTTCTTCACAAACGGTGGCGCCGACGCGGCTGAGTATGCGGTGCGCATGGCGCGACATCACACCGGGCGGCAGAAGGTGCTCTCGCGGTACCGTTCGTACCACGGCTCGACCGGTACCGCGATCACATTGACTGGCGAACCGCGCCGTTGGGCGAACGGCATCATCGACGGCGGTGTCGTGCACTTCGAGGGGCCGTATGCCTATCGCAGCGCATTTCACGCGACAACTCCCGAGGAGGAGTCACAGCGCGCACTCGAACACCTCGAGCGCACGATCCAGCTCGAGGGTCCGAACACCATTGCGGCAATCATTCTCGAAACGATCACTGGCACGAACGGCGTGCTAGTGCCACCACCCGGGTACCTTCCCGGCGTGCGTGCGCTGTGCGATAAGTACGGCATCATGTACATCGCCGACGAGGTGATGGTCGGGTTTGGCCGCACCGGTGAGTGGTTCGCCTACCAAGGTTTCGACGTTGCACCCGACCTCGTGGTCTTCGCCAAGGGTGTGAACTCCGGCTATGTACCGCTCGGCGGCGTCGTGATCTCTGAGGCGATCCACAACACGTTCGCGGACCGCGCGTTCCCCGGCGGCCTCACGTACTCGGGCCATCCACTCGCGTGCGCTTCGGGTGTCGCTACCTTCGATATTTTCGAAGCAGAGGGCATTCTTGAGCGCGTGCGTGACCTCGGGTCGCGCGTAATCGAGCCGCGGCTCCGCGAACTCGAAGCAAAGCACAAATCAATCGGTGAGGTGCGCGGCACTGGCTTCTTCTGGGCGCTCGAGCTCGTGGTGGATCGAGACAACCGCGAACCACTCGTTCCGTTCAACGCTGCGGGCGAGGCTGCGGCACCGTTTAATGCAGTGGTGGCGGCGTGCAAGCAGGCGGGCCTCTGGCCGTTCGCTGCGGGCAACCGGCTACAGATCGCACCGCCACTCATCACGAGCGAGGCAGATCTCGTGCGCGGTCTCGACATCATTGATGCGGCGCTCGACGTCGCAGATAGGTACTACACCGGGGCATAGCGTGCGTGGCGTCATCTGTGGTCGTTTTGGGCCACACCTCTGTATCTTTTTGCTACATCACGCAACAATGGACTGAGGCGTGGCAATGGGGCCGGCCAACTGAGGAAGGGTGCGGGCTTGAGTGCTCACGAAGACATCAAAAAGTATGCGCCGAATGCGAGCGCGTCAGTCGTTGCCAACATGGAGAAGACATACGCGCTTGCGCTGAGCAGTGCCGACGCGCGCCTGGTCTCGTATAGCGACTCCAAGGAACTCGCGCGTGTGCGTGAAAACTTTGTGAAGGGCAAGCTCGGCATTCACGCTGCTGATGCTGCGATCGACGAAGCGATTGCCGAGGTCGGAGACCAGATTCAGGGCCACGCTTCGCGTCTCACGGTGTACTACCTGCTCGCTGAGCGGTACGGGAAGCTCGGAGTCTTCGCATAGGCAGCCGTTCGAGGCTGACGAGAGCGTCAGCGCTGGAGCATCGCTATCGCGGCGCGATCCACCGCCCAGAGCGTGGCGCCCACCACAGCGGCAGCCCAGTGCCCGAGCGCGAGGAGCAACGCGGGGGTGCCGAGGAAGAGCGCGGCTTCGAGCATAAACGCGATCGGCTTCGCTACCGGAATCTTCGCTTTTGGCGACAGCATCGATCCCCATAGTGTCGCGACGATGACGACCGCGACGAGCGCGGAAACCCAGCGCCATCCGCCCGAAGCGAGCTCCCATGCCACGATCGCAACCCCGATGAGGAGCGCAATCTCGAGGAAAAAGCGTAATGCGAGTGCTCCCGCGAGTGCCGGAGATGCGCCCTCGAGTGGGCCTCGACTCACCGGTGATTCATTCACTCGGGGCCGCGTTCAAAATCGCGACCAGGTCGAGTGACAAAAATCTTTGACACTGAGGGTCTCCTTTGCATTCACACGAAGCGAAGTCTTGCCCGTTGCATCACCGTGCAGCGGTGTGGACTGTCTTTCAGTATGAGCGCACAGAACATCATCGGCTAGGAAAATCTCGATGAAGTTTCACTGAACCCAGATGTGACAGTGTGTGCCGGGCGTTATTGACCGCCCGTAGCCAGGCGCATGAGGTCGGAGCTTAAATCGATCCCGAGCTCGGTGCCACCGGCGCTGCCGAAGGAGTGTTGGTAGCCCTCCCACCCGTCACCGCGTGCGTTCTCACGGAACCCACTCGCTACGAGCGAGACGAGTTCTGATGCTGCGCGATCTACGCGGCCACCGAACTCACCGCTGTTCCAATCGTCGGGTGAACTCACGAGCGAGGTCGGCGCGGTCACCGTGCGGAGGTACGCGAAGAATCCGCGCAGCTGATCGTCAACGACAAGCGAGTGCCTCGGGCTGCCCGCGGTTGCGGCGAGCACGACCGGGGTGCCGATGAGCAGGTCGTTGTCGAGTACCTGGAAGAACGAGGTGAAGAGTCCGCTCGCAGCGGCCTTGTAAATCGGGGTGGCCGCGATGATTGCGTCGGCATCTCGCAGCAGCTCGGTCGACCGTTCGAGCTCTGGCGAGACAAGCTGCGTGGTGAGGGCAGCCATGATGTCGCCGGCGAGCGAGCGCAGGTCGATGACCCGCGCCTCCATGGTGATGTCGCGGCGCTTCGCTTCAGCGAGCGTCTTCTGAGTAATGCGATCTGCGAGCAGGCGAGTGGTCGACGGGTCGCCCGCTCCGGCGTTTACAATGACGAGATGTTTGACATCGAGTTGCTTGACGTCAAGTTGTGTGATGTCGGTCATGCGTCTGATCCTGTCTGTGCTTGCTCTGCTTGTGTCTGCTCTGCTTGTGTTTGCTCGGGATGTGTCGGCTTAGCCTGAGCGTTCAGGAGTTTTTGTGTGATCCTCGTGAGCTCGGTCTGTTCTTCGGGCTCGAGGGCGCGCAACGCTGCACCTATGTCACGCCCGTGGGCTCGACCCACTTCACGTTGCACGCGGGCACCCTCTTCGCTCAGGTGCACGAGCACCGCGCGGCCATCATTCGGGTCGGTCTCGCGTTCAATGAGTCCGCGAGCGACGAGCCGATCGACCATGCGTGAGAGTGCGGGCTGACTGAGCAGCACGCCGTTCTGCACCTCACTGAGCCGCATAGGCTCGGCGTGCTTAGCGAGCGTGTAGAGCACGTCGTATTCACGCATACTCGCCTCGCCCCAGATGGGCTGGGCGTTGAAGCCTGTTGAGAGCCGGGAGTACGCGGTCATTAGCGACTCCCAGGCCTCATTTGCGAGTCGAATATCGGTGCGTTTGCTGTTCATGAGTTCACAATCCGAATGCTGCGCCCGCTGCGGCGGGGCTGTCTTGGTAGGGGGATCCGCCGGTCACATTATCACTGCGGTTTGCGTTCGGGCGCGGTTCGCGAGGTGCGGCGTCGCCGTACTTCGCCTTGACGAGTGAGTCGTGCGTGGGTGCGTAGGGCACCTCTGGGTCGCGCAAGGACTCAAGTTCGCGGCGCAGTACAGGGAGTACCTCAGAGCCGAGTAGGTCGAGTTGCTTGAGCACGGTCTCAGTCGGAAGACCCGCGTGATCGACCAGGAACATCTGGCGCTGGTAGTCACCGAAGATGTCACGGAACGAGAGCGTCTTGTCGATGATCTCTTGCGGGCTGCCGACGGTGAGCGGAGTCTGGTTCGTGAAGTCTTCCATCGAGGGGCCGTGTCCGTAGACGGGGGCCTCGTTGAAGTACGGGCGGAATTCCTTCGCCGCATCCTGCGAATTCTTCGCAACGTATGCCTGGCCGCCGAGACCGACGATCGCCTGCTTTGCCTTGCCATGACCGTAGTGCTCGAAGCGCTGACGGTAGAAATTCACGAGGCGAAGCGAGTGAGCCGACGGGGCAAAGATGTGGTTCGAGAAGAAGCCGTCGCCGTAGTACGCGGCCTGCTCGGCGATTTCGGGGGTGCGGATCGAGCCGTGCCACACGAACGGGGCAACGTCGTGGAGTGGGCGAGGGGTCGAGGTGAAGCCCTGCAGCGCGGTGCGGAAGTTGCTCTCGTAGTCGACAACGTCTTCGCTCCAGAGCTTGTGGAGAAGGTTGTAGTTCTCGAGAGCCAGGGGCAATGAGCTGCGAATGTCTTTGCCGAACCACGGGTACACGGGAGCGGTATTGCCGCGGCCGAGCATGAGATCCATGCGGCCGTCGGCGAGGTGCTGCAGCATCGCGTACTCTTCGGCGATGCGCACCGGATCGTTTGTGGTGATGAGCGTGGTGCTCGTCGTGAGCTTCAGCTTTGACGTCTGAGCTGCGACGTATGCGAGGAAGGTCGTGGGGCTGGATGAGAAGAAGGGCGGGTTGTGGTGCTCGCCGACGGCGAAGACATCGAAGCCAACTTCTTCTGCGTGCTTCGCGATCTGAGCGAGGCCCTTGATGCGTGCGGCTTCACTCGGGGTTTCTCCAGAGATGGGGTCGCGGGTGACGTCTGAAACGGAGAAGATCCCGAATTCCATGATGTGTGCTCCTTGGGTGTCTGCGGTGGATCCCAGGGGCTCTTGGCCCCGATCCAATATCTAAAGTATATGCGCTTGCATGTAATTAAACAAGATGCATCTGCATCTATTCCCGCATACTCAGGGAACCTGGAAGATGAGCTTCGCGCTAGCCTCGTGCAGAGGTAATGAGTGAAGGCCGAGGGCCTTCGAGTCGGGCAACCGAAACCTTCACATCAACAAGGTCATCGGCAACGGTGCGAATGTCGCGCTTCACGGCGGTCAACTCCTCGCGGACGAATCCGAATTGTCGATTGACTTCATCAAACTGTCGATTGACATCATCAAACTGTCGATTGACATCACCAAACTGCCGATTGACATCATCAAACTGTCGGTCGACCTGTTCAAACCGCAGATCCATGCTTCGCTCGAGGCGTCGCTCCAAGCGATTCATGAGCACGAACAGCGCACCGAATAGCGTTGCGCACGAGCTAAAGACGGCGACGATCACGCCAATCACCTCAGCTGACACGTACATACCTCGATTCTGAACCCGAATGAGTACTTCTGCAACTCAATGTAGGCAGTCTTGTCCCAGTAGCGTCCAGAAAACGAAGAACTGTGGAGAATTCAGCGGGACACCGCGTGCTTTCGCGGCTGTGGACAACGCTTGATGAGCGAGAACGCCTTGGTGTTAGAACACCATCGGTCGGTCGTACTCGTCCTCGAACGTGCCCCCGATGAGTGAGGGGTCGATGTCGACAACGACCGGTACGTGATCGCTCGGAGAATCACCCTTACGCTCGTCGCGGTCGATGCTCGCTCCCGTCACAGTGTCGGCAAACCCCTGTGAACCCATGATGAAGTCGATGCGCATGCCCTCGTTCTTTTGGAACCGGCCGGCCTTGTAGTCCCAGAAGGTGTAACCCTCGGGCACAATCGGGCGCACGACATCGTCGAGGTGTGGGGCAAATGCAGCAAACGCTGCGCGCTCAATCGGTGAGATGTGGGTAGAGCGGCCGGGCATAAAGCTCGGGTCGCCCATGTCTGAGTCGAGCGGAGCAATGTTCCAGTCACCCATGAGCGCGAGCGGCAGTTCTGGGTCTTCATCAAGCCAAGCTTCAACACTATTTCGAAGCGCTGCGAGCCAGTTGAGCTTGTACTCGAGGTGCGGATCTTCGAGCGATCGCCCGTTGGGCACATACAGATTCCAAAGCCGCAGATCACCCACGGTGACACCAAGCGCCCGTGCTTCAAGCGGGAGACCGTTTGGGCCCGTGCCCTGCGTTTCTTCTTGACCCTTGATGGGTTTGCCAAAGCCGGGCATCGCGTCAAACCCGCGCGCAACATCGCTCATCTCGTGCCGGCTCGCATATGCGACACCGTTCCACTGATTGAGACCGTGAATCTCGAGCTGGTAGCCGGCCTGCTCGAATGCCTCGACAGGAAACTGGTCGGGTCGGCACTTGATCTCTTGCATTGCGAGCACATCGATGTCTTCGCGTTGCAGCCAGTCCACGACGCGGCCATACCGGGTGCGGATCGAATTTACATTCCAAGTCGCGATACGCATACGTTCAGCCTACTGGTCGACGGAGGATCCAACACAGCCTCTGGCCCCTGCCGCAAAACGTGAACGTCTGCGACAGGGGCCAGAGGCCGTATTACTTGGAACTACGCCCGACGGCTCGACACTCGCTTCAGCGTAAGCAGTGCAGCGCCCGCAAGGAGCAGCACAACCATGATGCTGAAGGGGAGTGCCGATCCACCGGTTACGGCGATCGTCGGGGTGCCCCCGTCGCTCACCGCGGTGTAGGTGAACTGACCCGGGTTCGAGCTACCAAGCGGGCAGGTCACTACAACGTCTGCCACACCAACTGAACCGGCGGGAGTGGTAACGACGATTGTGTTGTCGTTCACTACGCGGAAGTCAGTTCCAGCGACCCCGTCGAAGGTCACTGCGGTGCACATGCTGAACCAGGTACCGGTGATCGTCACCTCGGTGCCACCCGTCTGGGGGCCGGTATCCGGGGTGATGTCGGTGATGGTCGGCGATCCGGGAACCGCGGTGTAGGTGAACACACCTGGGCCCGAATTGCCCGCAGGGTGGAGCACAACCACATCAGCCGGTCCCACTGGTCCTGCGGGAGTCGTGACCGTGATCGTGGTGTCACTGTCGACGGTGAAGGTGGTGCCTTCGGCGCCGTCGAATGTCACTCCCGTTGCTCCAGTGAACCCAGAACCTGTGATGGTCACGTCAGTGCCACCAGTCTGAGGCCCATTGTTTGGAGCAATTCCGGTGATCGTCGGTGCTCCGGCGACCTCGGTGTAGGTGAACTCCCCTGGGGCAGAAGATCCACCCGGAGTGATCACGACTACCTCAGCCGGGCCCACATTACCTGCGGGGGTTGTCACCGTGATGGTCGTCTCGTTCACAACCACCAGGTCCGTTCCCGGAACACCATCGAAGGTGACTTCTGTGGCATCAGTGAAATCGGTGCCCGTGATGGTGACTTCGGTGCCGCCGGTCTGCGGCCCGGTGTCAGGGGTGATGTTGGTGATCGTCGGGGCGTTCACGACTTCGGTGTAGGTGAACTCACCTGGATCAGAATTACCTGCCGGGTGTTCGACCACGACATCGGCAACTCCGACGGTTCCGGGCGGGGTTACCACGGTGATGGTGGTGTCGTTCACAATAATGAACGAGGTGCCTGGTGCTCCGTCAAACGTGACTCCGGTCGCATCCGTGAAGTCTGATCCTGTGATGGTGACGGTGGTTCCGCCAGTCTCAGGGCCAGTGTTCGGAGTGATTCCCGAAATCACGGGTGGAACCGCCAGGTAGGTGAAGCCACCTGGTGAGGAGTCTTCGACTGGGTGTTCGATGATGACGTCGGCTACTCCTGGCGTTCCCGCGGGAGTAGTGACGGTGATCTGAGTGTCGCTCACGACATCGAACGCGGTTCCTGCGGTTTCATCGAAGGTAACGGCCGTGGCATCGGTGAACCCGGTGCCAGTGATGGTCACCACGGTGCCACCGGTCTCGGGTCCCTCAGTGGGGGTGAGGTCGGTGATTGAAGGTACCGCCAGGTAGGTGAAGTCACCTGGAGTGGAATCTTCCACAGGGTGTTCGACGATGACGTCCGCTACGCCCGGCGTTCCCGCGGGAGTAGTGACGGTGATCTCAGTGTCGCTGTCGACATTGAAATCAACGCCGGCAACCCCCTCGAACGTGACTCCGGTTGCTCCGGTGAATCCGGTGCCGATGATGGTCACCTCAGTGCCGCCAGTCTCTGGTCCCTCTGTAGGGGTGAGCTCGGTGACAGAAGGTACCGCCAGGTAGGTGAAGTCACCTGGAGTGGAATCTTCCACAGGGTGTTCGACGATGACGTCCGCTACGCCCGGCGTTCCCGCGGGAGTAGTGACCGTGATCTGAGTGTCGCTCACGACATCGAACACGGTTCCCGCGGTTCCAGCGAAGGTGACTCCGCTCGCATCCGTGAATCCGGTGCCCGTGATCGTGACCACTGTTCCGCCGGTCTCGGGTCCCTCAGTGGGGGTGAGATCCGTGATCGATGGGACTGCCAGGTAGGTGAACGTGCCTGGCTCGGAATTTCCGACTGGGTGCTCGATAATCACGTCAGCAGTCCCCACATCACCAGCTGGTGTGGTGGCGGTGATCTCGGTGTCGCTGACGACATCGAACGCAGTACCAATGGTTCCGTCGAACGTGACTCCAGTGGCATCGGTGAACCCGGTGCCGGTGATCGTTACTTCGGTGCCACCGGTCTCGGGTCCCTCTGTGGGTGTGAGGTCGGTGATCGTCGGTGGTACTGGGACAGCCAGGTAGGTGAACTCACCTGGTGTCGAGCTCTCCACCGGGTGTTCGATGATCACGTCGACCAAGCCTGGCGTTCCCGCTGGGGTAGTGACCGTGATCTGAGTGTCGCTGTCTACGGTGAACGCGGTTCCCGCGGTTCCGTCGAAGGTGACTCCGGTCGCATCCGTGAACCCGGTGCCGGTGATCGTTACTTCGGTGCCACCGGTCTCGGGTCCCTCTGTGGGTGTGAGGTCGGTGATCGTCGGTGGTACTGGGACAGCCAGGT
>JBQEBC010000006.1:43727-66674 GCA_052106035.1 Leucobacter sp.
CCGTGAATCCGGTGCCGGTGATCGTTATTTCGGTGCCACCAGTTTCAGGTCCCTCAGTGGGTGTGAGATCGGTGATTGAAGGTACCGCCAGGTAAGTGAACTCACCTGGTGTGGAGTTTTCCACGGGATGTTCGATAATCACGTCAGCAGCCCCCACATCACCAGCTGGTGTGGTGACGGTGATCTGAGTGTCGCTGTCGACGGTGAAATCAACGCCGGTAACGCCTTCGAACGTGACTCCAGTGGCGTCGGTGAATCCAGTACCCGTGATCGTGACCGCTGTGCCCCCAGTTTCAGGGCCCTCGGTCGGATCAAGATCAGTGATCGATGGGACTGCCAGGTAGGTGAACGTGCCTGGTTCGGAGTCGCCTGCAGGATGTTCGACTACTGCATCGACAGCGCCTGGTGTTCCCGCTGGTGTGGTGACGGTGATCTCGGTGTCACTGTCGACGGTGAACGCGGTTCCCGCGGTTCCGTCGAACGTGACACCAGTGGCGTCGGTGAATCCCGTGCCGGTGATCGTTACTTCGGTTCCGCCAGTTTCAGGCCCCTTAGTTGGATCGAGGCTGGTGATCGTCGGTGGTACAGGGACTGCGAGGTAGGTAAATACCCCCGGGTCAGATGAACCAGCAGATGTTGTGACGATGACGTCTGCTGGTCCCACGTCGCCTGCCGGTGTGGTGACGATGATTTGGGTGTTGCTTACTACGGTGAGGCTGGATCCCTCAGTACCGTCGAACGTAACTCCCGTGGCTCCAGCAAACCCGGTGCCTGTGATGGTGACCTCGGTACCGCCAGTCTCTGGACCCTCGGTGGGATTGAGCCCCGTGATTGTCGGTGGCGCTGGAACAGCCAGGTACGTGAACTCACCTGGTGTGGAATTTCCTGCCGGGTGTTCGATGACGACTTCGGCTATGCCTGGCGCTCCCGCCGGAGTAGTGACGGTGATCTGAGTGTCACTGTCGACGGTGAACGCGGATCCCGCATTGCCTTCGAACGTGGTTCCCGTGGCTCCAGCAAACCCGGTGCCTGTGATGGTCACCTCAGTGCCGCCAGTCTCTGGACCCTCGGTGGGATCGAGGCTAGTGATCGTCGGTGCCGTTGGTGCCGCGAGGTACGTGAAGAGACCGGGTGCTGATGTTCCGGCAGTTGTAGTAACCAAGACGTCTGCAGGGCCAACGTCGCCGGCAGGTGTCGTGACGGTGAGCTCGGTGTCACTTGCGACCGTGATGTCAGTTCCTGCAGCGCCGTCGAAGGTAACCGCGCTTGTCCCGGTTAGACCGGTGCCAGTGATAGTGACCTCGGTGCCGCCGGCTTCAGGGCCTTCGTTTGGAGTGAGGTTTGAGATCACAGGCGTCGCGGCCGGTGCCATTGCGTTGGGCCCGACGGTCGCTCGTGCGAGCTCGGCCGTGGCGATTCCACCGTCGCCGAGCAGGTCACCTACAGTGAGGCGGAGCGCGATCTCGTCATAAACTCCACCGGCATCTTCCTGAACGTTGCCTTGGAGCGAGACAATTTCGTTCAGCAGGAGGAAGACGGGACGCAGTGGAGTGGTGATTCCAGTCACCGCTGTCTGCACTGTTGGGAC
Organism: Leucobacter sp.; assembly: GCA_052106035.1. Classification (GTDB taxonomy): domain Bacteria; phylum Actinomycetota; class Actinomycetes; order Actinomycetales; family Microbacteriaceae; genus Leucobacter. Next base: position 45,316 of record JBQEBC010000006.1, read on the forward strand.
TGTTGTCGATACAACTCCGTCGGGCCCGAACAGCGCATCGTTTATAGGCGTCGTGAGCGCGCTGAGTATTGTATTTACTGGGATCGTGATGTCAGGGAGGACCGGCAGGTCAAGGGTTATGCCTGCAGTTGCCGTGCCGGCGGCAACCTCTGCGAGGGTTCCGTCTACGTTCACGATCACACCTACACCGAGCAAGCTAACATTTGCGCCCACAGTGAGTTGTGCAGCATTCAAAGTGTTCGTGAGCGCGGACTGCACGAGAGTAGGAACAGTGCCGAGGACCGATGAAATGCGATCTACGAGTGCGTTGATGACCTCTGGGGACAAGATTTCTTGATTGGGATCAAGATTATTCAGTCCATTACCGCTTGGCGTGCTGGCAAGAAGAGCGTTTAGATCCGCCTCGACTGTGCCAGTGCGCAGATCGATGGTGATAACTCCGTCACCAACTGGTGCGTCAAGAACTTCGTTCAGTGCTCCAGAAACGTCAGTCGAAATTGCAACAGCAAGTGCGTCGTTGCCCACGAGCGGTAAAAGCGCTGTGTTTAGGGTTCCGATAACTTCGGCAAGGGCACCGTTCGGGCCTGTAAGCCCAGCGACCGCATCGTCGACAGTAGAGGCAACTCCTCCAGGGCCTACTAGCGTGCCCACCAGCCCGCCAATTGCGGGAACTGAGGTGTTGAGCTTTGCGCCTGCAATGCTGTAATCACGTGTGATTCCGGTCGAGCCAGTGAGTGACGCTTCCGACGTAATCGCACCGATCTCAAGGTCTAGGTTCGCCACTGTGCTGGTGATTCCTTCACCGAGCAGGTCAGTGAGGTGCAGGTTCGCATTTGCCGGGTAGTCATCGGTTCCATTGACGTCTACGATTCCAGAGTCGCTCACCGCGCCGGTCGCTGCGCGAGAGACTCCGTTGTCGCTCGCGATGGTGTATTGATTGACTGCGCCAAGCTCGATGAAATTGCCGATCGGCAACGATACTCCACCCGGAATGGTGACATTGAGCAGGCTCAGGGCGGTGAGATCGATGCTTGACGTATCTACAACGTCAGTGGGTGAACCAGAGTTCAACGAACTTGCAGATTCGAGCACTGCTGCGGTGTCGAGTTCCACCCCATCAAGCAACAAAGAACCTCCGAGGAATCGAGCCTCGGAGGTTGAAGTATCGCCAGGAGCAGCCTGGGCGGCGGTCACACCTGCAAATGGCATAGCGCCAACGACCATGAACACAGAAGTGGCAAATGCGAGACCGCGTTTTTGTTTCGGAGGCGGCAGGCCTCCTGCCTTTCTTCGCGTCTTGAACTTGAGCGCGTTCCGTAACGATGCGAACTTAACCGCAGATGACTGCATAGCTTTATTCCCCTAGTAGCTAAAGCTCAGCAGACAAGGTTTTAACAATCCCTACAAACCAGACGTCTGCGTCGCAATTGAATCCCGTAGCCTCATCCTGCTCAACTAATCGAAAGCTGTCAATAGGTTGTGGCAATGATTAACCGTAAGTTATACACAGGTTATGCAGCCCACAGAGAACGCTCCCTTGCGGTTTACAGCTAGAGCAGAAAGGATTGGCGTGCCTGCATCAAATAGGTGGGGGAGAGAGGAGCCACACGATGGCAACCAAGCAACTGACACTTGATAGCTTCCCGGAAACGGTAGGCTCCGACGGGATCGTTCTCGTTGATTTCTGGGCGGAGTGGTGTGGCCCGTGCCGCAACTTTGCACCGGTATTCGAGGCCTCCTCAGAGACGCACACAGACGTTGTGTTCGGCAAGGTTGATACCGAAGCTGAGCAGCAGCTTGCCGCCACGTTCCAGATCACCTCGATCCCTACACTCATGGTGTTCCGCGATGGCATCATGGTTTATTCGCAGCCCGGTGCACTCCCAGCACCTCAGCTCGAGCAGCTCGTGCAGGGTGCGCGAGATCTCGACATGGAAGACGTGCGCAAACAGCTTGCTGAGCAGCAGGCTGCGGCAGCCGCTGCCGCACCCGAGGCTGTGCCAGGCGCAAGCGACCAGGCCTAAGGCCGAACCACTCAGACTTGAACCGAAAGAGACTTACTTGACTACATCTGCAGCAGCCCAGCCCGTTGTTCTTGACGTGCGCACCCCCGAAGAGTTTGATGAAGGCCGTCTCGACGGCGCCAAGCTCATAGATTTCCTCGGTGGGGAGGTGCATTCCGCCCTTTCAGAACTCGACCCAACCGCTGAGTACCTCGTGTACTGCAAGTCGGGCGGGCGTTCGGGTCACACCGTGCAGATGATGCAGAACGCAGGTTTCACGAGCGCCACAAACTTAGGCTCACTCGAAGAGGCCGCAGAAGCAACGGGAATTCAAATCGTTCGTTAGCTTCTGATGATACAAAAACCCGGTCAGATTTGCCGTCTGACCGGGTTTTTTAGTGGTGCGCCCCAAGGGATTCGAACCCCTGACCTTCTGATCCGTAGTCAGATGCTCTATCCAGCTGAGCTAGGGGCGCAACGTTGATCTCTCAACCAGAAAGACTTTACACGACTGGGGGCCGTTGAGCAAAAGCGTGCGGCCCATCGCGCGCCGTTCGCTCGGGTACGCTTGAACCCGTGACACAGAACCTCCACCGTAGCGAGCCCAATGTGACGACCTCCGACGAACTTGCGCGTGCCGAGCGGCTCATCGCGGAGATCCCCGATTACCCCGCTCCCGGCATCTTGTTCCGTGACATCATGCCGTTGCTCGCCGACGGCCCGGCTCTCCGCGCAACGGTTGACGCACTCATCGAGCCGTTTATCGGCAGCTTCGACGTTGTCGCGGGGCTCGAAGCCCGTGGGTTCCTCCTCGCAAGTGCCGCGGCGTATTCCAGCGGGGTGGGGCTGTTCCCGATTCGCAAGGCAGGCAAGCTTCCGAGGCCGGCAGCCTCCGTCGGTTATGAGCTTGAATATGGGGTCGCCGAGGTTGAGGCCCACAACGACGTACCGAAGGGGAGCCGTGTGCTCCTCATCGACGATGTGCTCGCGACCGGCGGCACGCTTGTCGCGGCCCGGGAGCTGCTCGTGCACCTCGGGTACGAGGTCGCTGGCATTGCGGTGCTCTTTGAGATTGATGGGCTTGGGGGTCGCGAAGCGCTTGCAGACCCAGAGCTGCACACGGTGTTTCGGAGCTAGACGGTGACCGACAAGGGAAAGCGAGATCACGGCAAGGTCGCCGACGAGATTTTCGACTTCTCTGGGACGGATCCGGATCAGTTGAAGTCGGGGCGCATCCCTGACCCGCAACCGGAACACTCCTTGCTTTTTCGCTGGCTCGCCGATGTGCTCGGCGCCATCGAGGAGTTTCTTCGCGCACGCGGAGGTACCCCGCTGCGCATGGCGATCCGCTTCTTCTGGGGCCTCCTTGCCGCGATCGGCATATTCTTGCTCGTCGGCCCGATCATCAACAAGCAGGCGGATTTTGACGACGTGATCGCGAGCTCCAAGATCGAGAACGTCGATTGGATCGCAAAGGATGCCTCGTTCGACTTCGACGTCACCCGAGAAGACGACGGATCGTTCCAGACCACCGTGCACGAGAAGTACACCGCGGTGTTTGTGAATGGCGATGAAAACACGGTGCTGCGCCGCCTAATCACCGAGGTTCACGGGCACGATGCTGAGTTTGAGCTGCTCGATGCGAAGGTCGATGGCGAGGCCGTTGATGCCGCAGTGACGGGCCGAGCGACCACCACCGACATCGAATTACGTCCAAGTGACGAGTCAAAGTTCTCAGGCACACACCTGATTGAGGTGTCGTATGTGCTGAACCATCTCATCGAGAACAGCACGGATGCGGTTACCGAGGCGCCGGTCGATCAGTGGAATTGGCCCGTCATCGCCCCGAACTGGCCGCAAGCCACTTCTGGGCTCGAAGTGTCAGTTACCCTACCTCGCGATGTCGATGATGCTCTCGTGCGCAAACCGCACGCAACGGTCGGATGGCTGCTCGTGTCGGGCAACGAGTGGCTTGAGCCCGACTCTGAGACGCCTGAGTCGGTGACGTACTCGTTCTCGAACGACGACAACCTCCCGCCAAACTCGCAGGTGGTGGCCGTGTTTGTCTTTGAGGGCGGCACCTTCACTCAGCCGGAAGAAACAACGCTGTTCTGGGTGCAGACGTGGGGCCCACTGATCCCGCTCGGGATACTGCTCGTCATCATGTTGTTCTCGCTCGCTGCTCGCTGGGTCGTGTGGGCCGACACGGTCGGCGAGCCGTGGTTTGTGGTGCGCAGCGATCCACCCGACAACATGTCGCCGATGCTTGCGGCTCAGCTGCTTGGGAAAACCCGTCACGCTGAGATCGTGTCGACGCTCGCAGACGGCGCGCACGATGGCATAAACAGCAGCGATCAAACCGAGGATCGCGCGCGGAAGCGCCGATTGTTTAAGCGCAAGATCAAGCCAACGGACGGATCTCGCGCAAGGAAGTTCCGCGAGCGCTGGCTCACCCGACTCGCACAGGCGGGCCGCAGGGCTGGTCGCGCGGGCAACTTCCCCTCGGTCGCGAAGCGTGCGGCCAGCTGGAGCAACGCTGATGCCCCCGTTGACAAAAACCTTCGCTGGGTGCCTGACAGCTATGTGCGTGACACCTTTATTTGGGCGCCGATCGCGGTCACTTTGCTGCAGTGGGGCATTCTCAGACAGCTCTCAGAGCAGTTCATTCTGCTCGTCGTCTGGTGGCCGTTTGCGTTCGTTGCGGCATCGACAATCATTGCGTGTATTTCGATCTGGGCGGTTTTGCGCCCCCGCCCGCTTACCCGCAAGGGTGCGCTCGCCGTGCAGCAGCTCAAGGGCATCGACGTCTATGCCCGCGGCACGCGCCTGCTTGATCGCGGCCCGGTCGATGATGCGCTGCTGCCCTACGCGGTGCTGTTCGAAAGCCCGAGGCGGGCCGGCAAAACCATCACGGAACACGCGGTTCGCGAGACGGGCAATCGCGATCTTGCGAACGGGTGGCGCGGCAGTCACTTCCTGTCGATCCCATCAATGCTCGCGTTTATTGCGTCGATTGCGATCTTCGCGGGCTCTATTGTGCTCGTGTCGATGCAGCCGGTGCCATACGGCAGCGAGAAATATCTCTCGTGGCCATCGTCGGATGTGAAGGGCACAATCTGGACCCAGGTTGAGGGGTTCAATATTGAAGCGGAACTCACGCGCGACGACAATGGCGAAGCTCGCTTAGATGTGACCGAACACCTGACGGTTGGTTTCGAAGCGGGCGGCGCTTCTATACCTCAGATTGAGCGGGAGTGGACGAAGTCGCGCTTTGGGCAAGACCTGGGGCTCACCGTTTCGTCGGTGACGGTCGATGGCGACGAGGTAGCATTTGCGAGCCGCGACGGTGAGCGCACGGTCGCCATGGCGACCAGGCTCACCGACGTCATCGAGGGTGTGCACGATGTCACCGTGCGGTACTCGCTCTCGCACCCCGCGGTCGAGGTTGCTGACGGCGGCGACCGCATGCAGCAGGTGCGGTGGGCCGCGATGCTCAGGCATTGGGACGACACGTATTACACGAACCAGTCGAACGCGTTCGATGGGTCGGCTCCGGTGCGCCCGATGCGGTTTGAGTTCACGGTCGCCCCCGACCTCGTGAACGAGGTGCGCTCTGGCGGGTGGACCTCGTACGGTGACGCAGACGATCAGCCGTATGAGAGCGGCACCGGGTTTAAACCGTGGGCGTACGAGAACGATGTGTATCTCGATGGGCCATCGGGGGAGCTTGGCGATTCGATCCGCTACGAGACGCGCATCGGCGTTGAGACGATTCGCGACGATGGCGCACTCGTGGCGTCGATTGATGCTGACGCGGTCGAGTCACGCGTGGCTGTTGATGAGCACGGCGAAGATGCGGGCCCGCCGAATACGTATGGGGTGGATCCCGAGGTCAACGCGGCCCTGACGAGTCACGAACTCAGCATTACGGGTGACCCGGGGGCCACACTCAACTTCGAACCGGGCACATTCACGAACGTGACACCGGGGAGTTACGACGACTATCGCACGAGCTATCAGACGCCGCTGATTACACTCATTGTCTTCACATTGTTCGTCGTTGCAGTGGCGATTGCTGTGTTTGTCTACGTGTTTAAATCGAGGCGCAGTTCGGGCTACTCACTGCTTCTCACCTCAGCGGGCACAATCACCCTGCTTGCGGTCGCCGAAACAATCGTGTTCTGGTGGGTGGTCGGCGATATGCGAGGCAGCTCCCCGGCCATTCCCGGCCTGGTCACGCTCGGGCTGTTCATGTGGGTCGTCGTCGTTGCACAGTGGATCATCGTCGGCCGCAACGTGGCGAAAGCGGCGAAGTCGAGCTCAAAGTCGAGCTCAAAGTCGAAACCGAAATCGTCATCTACCGACACATAGGTGAGAGCTTCGCGACGGGCGAGTAGTTTCGAAGCATGACGAACATCGAGACCACCACCGCAGGCAGCCTGCCCCGCACGCAGGCACTCATCGACGCGAACGCTGCACGCACGTTCGAAGACGACGGCTTCACCCTGAAGTCGACCCCCGAATACACCGAGCTCGTCGCCGAAGCAGTGCGCGACGTCGTTGAACGTCAGCGCGAAGCCGGCATCACGCAGCCGGGCGACGGCGAATTCGGCAAGGCCATGTCGAGCACGGTTGATTACGGCGCGTGGTGGAGCTACTCGTTCCAGCGTGTCTCAGGCCTGTCGCTCACCGAAATCAACTCGTTCAACCAAGAGCCAGTAATCTCTTCTCCCGGCAACCTTCAGCTCTCCGCTGTCTTTGATCGTCGCGACTGGCGCGCGTTCGCTGATGCCTACAACGACCCGGATGCCGGCATCGGCACCGGCAAGAATGCCACGGAGTTCCCCTCAACCACGGGCGAGATTTCCTACCGCGGCCAAGAACAGGTCGCAGCCGACGCACGCAACCTCCGTGCCGCACTGCGCGACGGCGAGAACGGGTTCATCACCGCTATCGCCCCCGGCTCCGCCGCTCGCATTCGCAATGTTTTCTATGGCTCTGAACAAGAGCACATCGACGCCTGGGTTGCGGCGCTGCGCGAGGAGTACAAGGCGATTACCGATGCTGGCCTCATCGTGCAGCTCGATGATCCGTCGCTCGCAGAGAACTGGGATCAGTTCAACCCTGAGCCAAGCATCGACGATTACCTGGCCTTCACGCAGATTCGCGTCGACGCGATCAACGAGGCAATCAAGGGACTCCCGAAAGAGCAGGTGCGCCTGCACCTCTGCTGGGGCTCGTGGCACGGCCCGCACTCGACCGACATCGAGCTCAAGCACATTCTTAAGACCGTGCTCGGCGCTAACGTCGGCCAGATTTCATTCGAAGCCGCAAACGCGCGCCACGAGCACGAGTGGACCGTCTGGGAAGAGAACAAGAACATCATCCCCGATGACCTCATTCTCGTGCCAGGTGTCGTCGGCCACTCGACGAACCTCGTCGAGCACCCCGATCTCGTAGCCCAGCGCATCGAACGCTTCGCAAAGGTTGTCGGCCCCGAGCGCGTCATCGCCGCGACCGACTGTGGTCTCGGCGGCCGCGTGCACTCGCAGATCGCTTGGGCGAAGCTCGAGTCGCTTGGTGAGGGTGCGCGCCGCGCTGCAGCTCGCGTGTAGTGGTGTGGATCGGGTCGGTGGATCAGATCCGCGGATCGGGGTCGCGGCGGCGAAGCAGCCGCACGAATCGCTAGGCGGGGTCCCCCGGCCCGTCGCCTTTCAGGCGCCGTGCCAACCCCGATGCGCGCTTCGCCCGACTGCTTCACCGCCGCTTCTCGCTAGCGGTCGTGGCGCACGTCTGTCCAGCAGAATGTCGGAGATTCGAGGGTTTCTCGAGCCTCGCGGTACTGCTGTGTCGTGACTCCGCGCAGCACGTAACTCCGTGCCTTCTCCGCGTAGCCACCGCCTTCTGGAATCGTGCCCGATTCGAGCTCGCGCTCTCGTCGCATGTGAACCGCGCTTGCCGGGTAGGCGAAACCGTGGGGTTCGTATTGGTACAGGTTCCAGCACCACGCCGTAGCGTCGGCGGCCGTGAAATCGGCCCAGTCTCCTGTCGTGATGACCTCTACCGCGTTGGGCGCGGCATAGGCGTTGTGGATCGTATTGCGGCCGACCTGCGCGCGGGAGGCCGGGTCAGTGTTTCGGAATACAGAGCCTTGAAATACAGGGTCTTGAATTGCAGACATGGGAGTTGCCCTATCTGGGGCAGCGCCCCATCAATCTTGCACCACGAGATTTCGTGGGCCCGTTCTTCCCCTGGGACACCCGGGAATCGATGGGATTCGGGTTGTCGCGTAAACGGCCAGGTACCTACGGTTACGACTCTTGAACGTAGTGATCAGTATAGGCGGCGACCAGGCTGCGCTGGCAGACACAACGGTGCCCGGTCGCAGAATAACTGCGACCGGGCACCAGTAGGTCTTGCTGAGACGAGGTGTGCTCACGCCTCGTCGTAGACCGCGATGAGGCGGCCGACGACGCCGCCCTCGCGGAGGCGATCGATGGCCTCTGGAATCTCTGCGTGGGTGATGAGGTTCACCGGCGGGTTCAGCTGACCCGAGCGCATGAGTTCGTAAAGGTTCTCAAGATCTTCCTTGGTGCCCGAGTTCGAGCCCTTCAGGGTGAGCTGCTTGGTGATGAGCTGAAGTGTGTCGAGGCGAGCCTCAAGCTTGCCCATGCCCACCTGCACGAACACACCGAACTTCGCGAGTGCGTTCACGCCCGACTCGGTCGTGGTGCCGAAGCCGGCGTAGTCGACGACAACCTCGAGGCCCTTGTCGGCGAACTCTTCGATTGACTCGCCGACACCAGCGAGACCGATCTCGTCAGCCAGCTCGCGTGCTGCTGGATTGAGATCTGCGCCATACACTTCCGCACCGGACAGTGCGGCAACGCGAGCGCCAATATAGCCGAGACCGCCGAGGCCGATCACGCCAACCTTCGTGCCCTTCTTGACTTCACCGAGCGTCATGATTGCGTGGTACGCGGTGAGGCCAGCGTCGGTCGCCATGGCGCCGAGTTCGAACGAGACCTCATCGGGCAGTTTTACGAGGTTGTCGTCGGTTGCGCGAAGCTTCGGGCCGAATCCGCCATCCCACTTGCCGTATCCGAGCGCGTCGCCGTCGGTAAACATAGGTGCAAGGCCGACTCGGTCGCCGACCTTCCAGTGATCCATGCCTTCACCAACCTCGGTAATGACGCCAGCGTTCTCGTGGCCCATGGTGCGGGGGAGCGTGGGGAAGAGCCCCATCCAGCCGGCGTCGTCGAGTGCTGACACGTCGGAGTGGCAGACGCCAGCTGCCCGAACGGTGACGACGACCTCGCCCGGCCCTGCGTGAGGTTCAGCGACCTCATTCAGTTCGAGTGGATTGTTAGTTCCGGTGAACTGCCATGCCTTCATGTCAAAACTCCATTTCTATTCGTTTGCATATAAATACAACGAGTATGACCAGGAAACTATTCCTGTCAAGGTGCGAATGAAGCGGAATGATGGCGCTCAGCCCCCGGATGAGCGCCACCGGACCCCTTAGCTAGCCGGAAGTGGCTACCACTCTCCTGGCAAGACCGACACAGTTCGTCGGACACTATGAGTCTTCTCGACAGGGCGGCTTCTGGCATCCACCTAGCGCAGTCATCGACATACCCCAACTGCGGTATACCGGTTGCCGCGTGGGGTGGCCGAGTTTCACCCTTGGAGTGTGCACACTTGGGATTATGGCGTTGGAACGGTTACCACCATGGGCGTGGGATGTGATCACGATCGCGATCATCATTGCGGCCGCATTCGCGCCGTACTCCATCAGGGAATTCAGAGCAGACACCCCCGCGACGCTTGCGCTTGCCCTTGCTCCGGTGCTCGTCATCCCCCTAAGGCGGCGCTGGTCGATCTTCGTACTTGTGGCGATGATCCTGTTCTACTTCACCGCGGTATCGCTCGGCACATTTGCTCCTGGCCTCTATCTCGCGGTAGCAGTGGCTATGTTCACGCTCACGAGCCAGGGGTCGAGGCGAACCGCAGCGATCATTGTGGGAGTCGCCGTACTCGCTGTCATTGTGTTGAGTGTGCTTACTATCGTCGACGTCCCCTCCGATGCACGAACCGTGAGATTCGCTCTCGCAGTCGCGTTTGCCGCGGCCGCGGGTGATGCGGTTCGGTCTCGCAAGGCATTTTTGAGGGTAGCCATCGAGCGTGCGGATCGGGCCGAACGCTCTCGAGATGCTGAAGCGCGCAGACAGGTAACGGAAGAACGCTTGAAGATTGCCCGTGACTTGCACGACGTTGTGGCGCACCAAATCTCGGTGATCAGCTTGAACGCGGGGGTCGCGACGTCGGCGCTTGACACCTCACCCGAGCGGGCGAAGGCGGCTCTTGGAACCATTCGAAGCGCAGCCAGGTCTGTGCTCGGCGAGATCGGGAATCTGCTCGAGGTGCTCCGCTCAGACGACGAAAAAGGTACGCGAAGCGTGACCCCGCAGCCCGGGGTAGATCGACTCGAAGAGCTTATCGAATCGTTTGAACACGCGGGGCTCTCTGCCACGCTGCGGGTCGAGGGTGATCTCGACAGAATCACCGGCGCAGCAAGCTTGGTCGCGTATCGCGTCGTCCAAGAAGGGCTGACGAACGCCCACAAACACGGAGCCGGAGGGCGAGCAGACGTGCTGGTCACGGTCACTGAGACCGCCGCCGAGATTGAGGTGACAAACCCCGTCTTGGTGTTGCCTGTTGATGAGCGCGCATCAGAGCCGTGGCAGTCGGGTCAGCACGGACTTATTGGCCTCCGCGAGCGTGTCGCCTCCGTTCGGGGCACGATCTCGAATGGCCCTTCCCCCGAGGGGTATCGCCTCGCGGCGACTCTTCCGCTCTTCAAGCAGCCACGCTCCAAGGAGGACCAATCGTGACCACCGTGCTCGTTGTCGACGACCAGTCGCTTATTCGTCAGGCCGTCACCAGCATTCTTTCCGATGCGAAGGGGATTGAGGTCATAGGTCACGCCGAAAACGGTCTACAAGCGATCGAACTCGCACGTACGCTGCGCCCAGACGTCGTGCTCATGGACATCCGCATGCCAGACCTCGATGGCATTGGCGCAACCGCCGAGATCTGTGCCGACCCTGAACTGTCAGCGGTCCGTGTGCTCATCCTCACCACCTTTGAGGAAGATGAGTACCTAGTGGCAGCACTGCGTGCGGGTGCGAGCGGGTTTATTGGGAAGGGGGCGGAGCCGGAAGAGATTGTCTACGCGGTTCGTGCGGTCCACGCGGGAGACACGCTCCTGTCGCCAGCTGCGACCCGCGACCTCATTGAAAAGTACGTTCTGGCTACTCCTCCGATCGCGAATCCTGTAAAGATGCTGCCGCAGAAGTTCGCGTTGCTCACCGAACGCGAACGTGAGGTGCTGCTCTTGGTTGCGAGGGGGCGCTCTAATCAAGAGATCGCAAATGAGTTTGTGATCTCACCGCACACGGTGAAGACGCATGTGAATCGGATCATGACGAAGCTCTCTGCGCACGATCGCGCGCAACTTGTCGTGTTTGTGTATGAGCACGGGCTGATTGCGCCGGGCGCGAGCTAAACGTCAAGAGGGCGTGTGACCTGCAGGTCACACGCCCTCTCCATAAACGTGGTTAGTTGTTGACGCCGAACCCACCGGTCCAGGTGATCTTCTCACCAGCGGCAAGCGTGAGCTGCAAGAAGCCGAGGGCTTCGAGCTCGTGCGCGCGCTTCAGCGAGCCGGCGTCGATCGCGCCGAGCCCGCCGGCGGTCACTGCCGATACGAGCGCTGCCTTCGCGTCTGCGTCGTCACCCGCGACGAGCACTGAGGTCTTCGTCTCGCCGACCTTGCCCGATGCGAGGGTTGCGGCGAAGTTCGTGTTGAACGCCTTGAGTACGCGAGCGTTCGGCAGTGACTTCTGAATCTCAGCTGCTGCCGAGCTGCCAACCGGAACCGTGAGCGAATCGAAGGTTTCGAAGTTCAGTGGGTTCGTGATGTCGACCACGATCTTGCCATCGAACTTGCTGGCGTTCGCCGAGAGGATCTCAGCAACGGCGGGGTAGGGCACAGCGAACACGACGATGTCGCCGTTGACTGCTGCACTGTCTGCCTGCTCGTGCGAGACATAATCAACCGAAGCGCCGCCGTTAGCGAGTACGCCGCCAATAGCGTTTGCCATATTGCCGGTGCCGAAGATAGTGATGGAAGCCATGGTGGGGTTCTCCTTGAGTGTCTGTGTCTTGAAGACGTGCCTCGGGTCGAGGCCATTGGTTGTGGGTGTAACCAAATTATAGACACACTTTAGTTGTAGATGCAACCATTGCCGACGTTACATGCGCTCACCTGTGATGGTGTCAAAGAAATGTAGGTGTGCAGCATTGGGCACAAGCGTTACAGTTCCTCCGGCGTTCGGGTGGTTACGACCGTCGACTCGCGCAACAATCTGTGTTGCGTCTCCTTTACCGGCCTCCGTGTGCCCATAGAGGTATCCGTCTGCGCCGAGCTCTTCAACGAGATCGATCTGCACCGTGAGCCCTGGCTCACCGTTTTGTGCAACCACAAGATCTTCCGGTCGAATGCCGACAGTTACCGCATCAGACACAGCGCGACTGCTATCAACCGCAAGGGTGAGATCGCCAAAGCGCACGCCACCTTCCGAAAGCGTCGACTCGAAAAGGTTCATTGCAGGCGATCCGATGAAGCCCGCGACGAACGCGTTCTGTGGAGTTTCGTACAGCTCGCTCGGAGTACCCACCTGTTGCAGCACCCCGTCTTTAAGTACCGCGATGCGATCCCCCATCGTGAGCGCCTCCGTTTGATCGTGAGTCACGTACACGGTCGTGACGCCGAGGCGACGTTGGAGCGATGCGATCTGGGTGCGTGTCTGCACACGAAGCTTTGCGTCGAGGTTTGAGAGCGGCTCGTCCATGAGAAAGACTCGTGGCTGACGCACGATCGCGCGTCCCATGGCAACGCGCTGGCGCTGGCCACCCGAGAGCGCCTTCGGCTTACGGCCCAGGTACTCCTCGAGGTCGAGGAGTTTCGCCGCATCGAGCACCCGCTCGGCGCGCTCCTCTTTCGAGACACCGGCGATCTTCAACGCAAAGCCCATGTTCTCGGCGACCGTCATGTGTGGGTAGAGTGCGTAGTTTTGAAAGACCATCGCGATGTCGCGATCTTTCGGCGCAACATCGGTGACGTCGTTCTCGCCGATAAAGACGCTGCCGCTGTCTACTTCTTCGAGGCCCGCGAGCATGCGGAGTGTGGTCGACTTGCCGCAGCCTGAGGGGCCGACAAGTACCAAAAACTCGCCGTCTCCTATCTCGAGACTGAGATTGTCGACCGATGGGCGCTCAGCACCCGGGTAGACGCGTGAAATGCCATTAAACGTGACTGATGCCATGATGTTCCTCCACCGGCAGGTACGTGCCGGACGATCCGTTGTGAAAGGCGACGGGGTGACCCGCCGCTGCCCGTCATTGGGCGATGAAACGTTAACACGGGCGTGCTAACGAAGTGCGTTTGGTTCGGTAAACATGAACCCAAGCCCCTGGGTATCTGCTCGAGGCGACACTCGGTCCCCCGAGCGGAGCACCGGGGACCGCTGCGTGAGCACACCGAGTGACGTGAAGTCAGCATCCTCCACGTCTTCGATCCACGATGGGGTGGGAAGTGAGAAGGCGAGCTGTGCTGAGAGGTCCATAAGCAGGTGCGGGGCGAGCTGTAGAGAGTGCTGCTGCGCGAGGGCGGCAATCTCCAGGAAGGGCGTGATGCCGCCCACTCGAATGATGTTTGGTTGGATCACATCGAGAGCGCCTGCGCTCAGAAATTCAGAAAACCGTCGCACGGTGTGAATATTCTCACCGGCAGCGATGGGCACGTGGGTGCGTGTGGCCAGTTCGGTGTATCCGCGAAGGTCGTCGCCAGGCAATGGCTCTTCGATCCAGGCGAGATCGAACTGTTCGAGACGCCAGAGTGCGCGGAGCGTGTCAGCGAGAGTCCAACGCTGATTTGCATCGATCATGAGTGCGCGGTCTGGCCCGAGAATTTCCCGAACCAGTCCCACGCGGCGCACATCGTCTTGCAGGGATCCGAAACCAACTTTGATTTTTGCCCCGCTGAACCCCGAAGCCACCCAACGTTCCGCCTGCGCGGCCAGCTCCGCGTCACTGAAATGGTGGTTTACTCCACTGCCATACACCGGCAACTCGGTGTGCACTTGCCCGAGTTCAGCAGTAATGTTCTGCTGGTGCCGACGGGCCTGAGCATCCCACACAGCAAGGTCAAGCCCAGCCATCGCGATCGAAGTGATCCCTCCCGTACCTGCTTCGCGGAGATGCTGAGCGACTGATGCCCACAGCGGGGCAGGGCGTGCAACGCGGCCAATCACATAGTCGCGAATGTCATGCTTGAGGAGCGCGTGTACTGCTCGGGCGCCAATGCTCGGTGTCCAAGTAAACCCAGTGCCATGACTTCCGTCACTCAGATCAAGCTCGGTGACGATGATGTGATTCTGAGGTGCCTCAACACCCCATGGGCGGGGAAGCTGTGCAGAGAGAATACGACAGCGAAGGTCGGTGATCGTGGGGGGCGTTGTCATGCTTACGCGGCCTGTCCGTGGACCTCGATGATGTTACGGCCGGCTTCGAGAATCTCAGTGAGCTGTGCGAGGTGCTCTTCCGAGGGATCGAGCAATGGCGCGCGAACTGGCCCGACGGGAAGCCCCGAAAGGCGCACCCCAGCTTTGACCAGTGAGACGCCATACCCGGGAACCGTGTCTCGAAGAGCAATGAGTGGGCGGTAGAAGCCGTCGAGCAGTGCTGTGGTGAGCACGTCGTCGTCAGCGCGGTAGGCGTTGTAGAAGGCGGTGGCCACCTCAGGAATCATTGCGAATGCCGCTGATGAGTATCGGGGTACACCGAGACCCTTGTACGCGCGTTGCGAAAGTTCTGCCGTGAGGAGTCCGTTGAAGAACTCAAAGTTCTCCCCCCGCAATTCGCGTGCGGTGAGCACAATTTCTTGCGTGAGGGCCACGTCGCCAATTCCGTCTTTGAACCCCGTCACGAGTGGGTTCTCGAGAAGTTTGGTCAGCACATCTGGCGTGTACCGGGCGTTCGCGCGGTGGTAGAGAATGACGGGGATCTCGGCAGCCGCAGTAATTTCTTCGACATAGCGAACGAGCCCGTCGGCGGGTGCGTTGACGAGATATGGCGGAAGCACGAGCAGGCCATCTGCGCCAGCATCTCGCGCAATCCGGGCAGACTCGATCGCGTGCCCAAGTGGCCCGCCCGTTCCGCCGAACACCGGCACGTCAGTGACCACTTCGCGAGTAGCCCGTACGATAACGCCGATCTCTTCTGCGCTCAGGGCGTGAATCTCACCTGTGCCGCACGCGGGGAATACGCCACCGGGACTGAACTCGAGGCGGCTGCTCACGTGTTCTTTGAGGAGCTCGGTGTCAACTGTGTTGCTCTGCGTGAATGGGGTCACCGGGAAAAAGAGAACTCCGTCTCCAAAGCTCGTGGTCATTCTTTCTCGCCTTTCATTTCAGATCTCCAGGAGTGCTTCGGTGCCCACCCAGTTAGTGCCTTTGCCTTCTCAGAACTGAACGCGGGGCTGTGCCCGGTGAGTCCTGCGGCCAACGATTCGGTTCCCGGGAAGAACTTGGGAACTAGTGTGTTGAGCGGTTCGCGAGAGAGCGCATCATCGGCTCCCACGAAGAAGACCTCTCCGTTGGGAAGTTCTGGCGCGGCTGTAAGCCACGCTGCAACGAATGAGGCCGCGTCACGCACATCGACGTAGTTAAAAATTGATACTGCGGCGAGTGAGGGGTCATCGAGCCGCTCGAGCACCGTGTGTCCGAGTTGGGTGGGTTCGCCTGCCCACTCTTCTGGGGAGATGAGGTAGCACGGTCTGAATGCATGGCAGCGAGTGGTCTTTCCGTGTGACCGGACAAACAACCGCACGATATCTTCCATGGTCGCCTTGGACTGGGCATAGGCGTTCCAGGGGTACAGCGGGTGGGCTTCGTCGATGGGGAGGTAATCCGGTTTCCACCCGCCCGGTGCGCCGTACCCGATGGCGGTCGGGCTGGTCGCGGTGAGTACCATTTGTACCCCGCACCCGGTTGCGGCTTCAAGCACCGAGAAGGTCGTAATGACGTTGGTGCGGTAAATTTCGCTCTCTGCCGCGGAGAACGGAATTGCGATCGCGGCGAGATGGATCACCGCTTCTGGGCGCTCCGAGGAAATGATGGACCACGCCTCGCCAGGAGTAGAGAGATCGGCATGAATCTGCCGAATTGTTGCGGGGAATGAGTGTTCTGGCCTGCGATCCACGGACACGACTTCGTGACCCAAACTGTGCAGATGCGACACTACCGCTTGACCGAGACGGCCGGAGCCGCCGGTAACAAGGACTTTCATAGTCACCTTTCAAGACAATTGCGAGAAACCGGTTTCTCTAGAATACTGTAATCATGAACCGTCAAGCAGGTCAAATAGAACTATCTCCGTCATCAGAAGCGACGCTCGAGGTGGGCGGGGTGAACTTAGAGTCTCGAGATGCCTTGCGTGCGGCATATGAGAACAAGCGGAGGCGGGTACTTGAGCTCATGCGGCGACACGGCGCTCGGCGGCTTATCTTGACCTCACCCGGTGCAACTTCGTGGTACTTAGACGGAGCGAGAACGCACGTCAACCTCATGGCTCCGCCGATTCTTTCTGTCGTGGTCTCAGAGGTGGGGGACGAAGTGCACATTGCCGCAAATGAGGTTGATCGCGTGTGCGAAGAGGAGGGCATTGAAGAGCTCCCCCTGCGGGTCGTCTCCGTTCCCTGGCACCAAAACGTGATTGCGTCGCACCTGGAGGAAGACACACTGCACGAGCACGACGTTGAGCGAGAACTTCGCTACGCCCGTGCGTCACTCCTGCCCCACGAGTGTGCGAGATACGCCCGGTTTGGTGCGGATATTGCCCAGGTGTTTACCCGGGTCCTGTCAGAATGCGAGCCGGGTGACAGCGAGTGGTGCGTGGCCAGTCGGCTCGTGGCAGGGGTGGCAGAAGTCGAGGGTGACGCAGCTGTGCTGCTTGTCGGGGGGGCCTCCCGGCTGCAGCATCGCCACCCCCTCCCCACCCGCGCACCGATTGGCGATCGGTCGCTTGCCGTTATCGGGGCGAGGCGGCAGGGGCTCATGATTAGCGCAACCAGGTGGGTGTCATTTCGTGAGCTCACCACCCAAGAGCTGGAGCGACAGCAATTACTTCGCGAGGTGGAGCATGCCTTCCTGCGCGCGAGTGCCCCGGGAAGGGGCCTGCGGCAGGCATTTGCTGAGGGGGTCGCGGCCTATGCGGAGAATGGCTTCGACGCCGACGAATGGACTCGCCACCATCAAGGCGGGCCGACGGGGTACTTTGGGCGCGACCCGAAAGCAAGCACGCAGTTCGACGATCTCATTGTCGATCACCAGGCATTTGCGTGGAATCCGACCGTGGCCGGTGACAAGGTTGAAGATACGGTGTTGATGGTGGGCGGGGCCGCTCAGGTGCTGAGCCACGATGCTCAATGGCCGAGTAGTCTGCACCGCGGGATTCTGCGCCCAGATACGCTCGTACGCATCTAATGCGTGCGTACGAAATCTCACTCCTGAGTGAGATTGGCGGTACCTTTACGATAACGACGTCTTGTAATCACACCGAATGGAACGACAACGAATGAGTTCGAGCGCAGCTTCTCGAGATCGCACTCGCCGCGCCACGATTAGTGACGTATCCCGTGAAGCTGGCGTCTCGCGTGCCACTGTTTCGCGCGTGATGAATGGTCGCGGCACGGTCGATCCTGCCATCACCGAGCGTGTGCTTGAAGTGGCGAAACAGCTTGACTATTCGCCGTCACGAGTGGCTCGCGGGCTGTCGCTGGGGCGCACGAATGTCATTGGATTGGTCGTGCCAGACCTGTCAAACCCCACCTTTCAGGGGGTGCTCCTTGGTCTCACAAAGGCCGCGGGCGATAACGAATACCGGGTGCTCGTCGCGGATTCGCGAGAGAATCCGGAGGATGAGGTCGCGCTCGCAATGGAGACGCGGAGCCGGTGTGATGCCCTCATTCTCTGTTCTCCCCGCATGTCAGATGAGGAGCTTTCGGCCACAGCGATAAGCGCGTCACCGACGGTGTTGATTAACAGGTCGCTGCCTGGCACTGGGGTGTCTTCGGTGCGAACTGATCACGAAGCCGGGGTGACAGCGCTTATTGAGCATCTCTACGAGCTGGGGCACCGCAAGATTCTCTATCTCGGTGGCCCCGAGCGCAGTTTTGCGCACCAAGAGCGACTCCGCGCCATTGCAGCGGCGCAGAGTCGGCACGCTGACCTCAAGATTCGCACTAAACAGGCGGGCTCCTCCTTGGAGGACGGATACAAGATCGCCCGCGAGTTGGGTGCAATCAAGGAAACCGCTCTCGTGGCGTTTAACGATCTGATTGCGCTTTCGGTGATCGATGGTCTCCGTGAGCAGGGCGTGAATGTGCCGGGCGACCTTTCGGTTGTGGGGTTCGGGAATATCCCCTTTTCTCGACTCTCAAACCCTCAGTTGACGACGGTGACTACCTCGGAAGAATCGTTGGGACGACACGCCTGGGAGCGACTACAGACGGCTCTCAACGGCGCAGATCCCGAAGAAGATATCACTCTGCTCCCTCGGCTTATTGTGCGCGAGAGCTCGGCACCTCCGCGGGCATAGCTCATGAGCCAGACCAGGTGACGGGTGGCCGTCTCACGGGCCTCATGTTTATTTTGGTCACTTTACAAGAAACCGGTTTCTTGTTAGTGTCGATTTCGTGAGAGACCCTCACCCCTACTGCTTTGCAGCTTGAAAGGAACTCAACGATGAGACTTTACTCACGACGGCGTGCAGCATTTGCTGCTGGCGCAATCGCGGCAGGACTCGCCCTATCGCTCACTGGCTGCGGCCAGAGTAGCGCCGGCGCAGACGGCGGCGATGTCACCATTACCTATGCCTTCTGGGGCAATGATGATCGTGCTTCGGCAACGCAAGAAGCCATTGATATTTTTGAAAGCGACAACCCCGGCATCAAGGTCAGCATGACGTTCTCGGCGTTTGACGCGTACCAGCAGAAGCTGGCGACACAGATTGCGGGCAAGAGTGCTCCAGACGTGTTCATGCTCGAGATGTCGTACGTTCGCGACTTCCAAGAGCGGGGCGTGCTCTCAGACTTCGCCGACCCCGAGTTTGCTGCAATCGACACCTCAAACGTGCCAGAGAGCCTGCTCAACACCGGTGTGATCGATGACACGCTCATTGGTATTGCGTCTGGCCGCGCATCGCAGGCACTGTACGTTGATGCGACGACATGGGAAAGCTATGGCGCGACCCTCCCGGAAGACGGCTGGACGTGGGATGACCTGCGTGCCGCAGCGCAGAAGATCGACGAGGGGTCGGGCGGTAGCCAGGTCGCGATGGCTGACTTCGGCTGGAACGAAAAGTGGCTCGACATGTGGCTGCACCAGAACGGAAAGTCGCAGTACGACGATCAGGGCAAGGTGAACTTCACCGAGCAAGACCTCGTTGACTTCTGGACATTCGTTGCAGATCTACGGGACGCAGGCGTGCTCACCGATCCAGAAATCACCTCGTCTTCCGTTGACGAGGCAATGCAGAACTCCCCGCTCGTGAAGAAGAACTCGCTGTCAGAGTTCAACCACACCTCACTGAGCGAGGCATACGTGTCCGCGTTCGGCGACGTGCTCGCTGTCGCTCCTCCGACTGATGATCCGGGCAACTTCGGCCTGCTGACTGTTGCATCGCAGCACTACGCGGTTCCGAAGACGTCGGAGCATAAGGAAGAAGCTGCGAAGTTCATTGATTTCATGATCAATAACGAAGAAGCGGGCCCCGTTCTCGGGCTCGTGCGTGGACTCCCGACAAGCGACAAGGTGCTGGAACTCATTGCGCCGGACTTCAGCGAGTCCGAGAAGATGATCTATGACTATCAGATGCGGGTTGGTGACACCGAGGTTCCCATGCCGCTGCCACCGGCAGGCCATGCCGCAACGAAGAAGGACATGATTCGTATCTACCAGAACATCCTCTTCGAGCAGTCTTCGATTGAAGAGGGCGCGGAAGAGCTGTTCGGCATCTACGAAGCAAACAACAAGTAATCACACCTGTGTGAGGGCGTGGGTCGGCCTCGTTCCGACCCACGCCCTCCAGATAGAAGTAGGACAATGAGTAGCACCGAAGCTATCGTCATCCGTGAAGCCGAGGGTGACGGGAAAAAGACCAAGGGTCCGTTCCCGAAGCCACCCCGAAAATCTAGTCGTGCGGGTCTCCGCCTCGGTGATGCCATTGTTCCATGGGTGTTTCTTGCTCCGTGGCTCATCGGCCTTGCGCTCCTCACGCTTGGTCCCATGCTGGCGTCCCTATATTTCTCTTTCACGGATTACGATCTCTTCACCTCCCCACAGTGGGTGGGGCTCGAGAACTACCGAGAGTTGTTCGACGATAAGCGTTTTGGTGCCTCGGTGCTCGTGACGCTGAAGTACGTCTTTATTGCGGTTCCCGTGAAGATGGCGCTCGCGCTCGCCATCGCAATGCTCCTTGCGAGGCCCCGCAAGGGCGAGGGGTTCTTCCGCGCAGGGTTCTACCTGCCCTCGCTGCTCGGCACGAGCGTTGCGGTTGCGCTTGTCTGGCGCCTCCTGTTCTCGCGCGACGGCGTGCTTGACGGTGCGGCAAGCAGCGTCGGGATCACTGGGATCGGCACGATTGATAGCCCAAGCTTCGCCTTGTACTACGTCATTCTGCTTGCTGTGTGGCAGTTTGGTGCACCGATGGTGATCTTCCTCGCAGGCCTCAAGCAGATTCCGCAGGAGCTCTACGATGCCGCAGCAGTTGATGGCGCGAAGCGGTGGAGAACATTTATCTCTGTCACGCTCCCCATGCTTTCGCCGGTCATCTTCTTCAACCTGCTGCTCGAACTCATCAACGCATTCCAGTCATTCACCGCAGCATTCGTGATTAGCGGTGGCACGGGTGGGCCGAGTGATTCGACCTTGATCTTCACCCTCTACCTGTACGAACAGGCGTTTACACGCTTCAATATGGGCTACGCCTCAGCGCTCGCATGGGTAGTTGTTCTCGGCATCGGCGTGATCACGCTGATCCTCTTCGCTACCTCGAAAAAATGGGTCTTCTACGCAAGTGAGGGTAATTCATGAGCACGACACTGATCGCCTCACCACAGCCCGAGGTAGACATCAAGACACTCAAGGCTGCCCCATCCACGCCCCTGCGGCAAAAGGCGGGTCTGCTGTAGGAGTTGGTGACAGTTGATCTGTCAGGCCGCGAGTGCGACTG
>JBQEBC010000007.1:0-2640 GCA_052106035.1 Leucobacter sp.
CCGAGGCAGTTGTGGCTGACAAGCCTGAGCCAGCGGCAGCAATGCCTGCTGACCCGGGAGCAGGCATGGACTTCTAAGTCTTCGACCTGAATTCAGCAAGCTGACTACAGCAAGTTGAGTTGAGTGGGGATCGCACCTTCGGGTGCGGTCCCCACTTTCATTTGGGGCGGTCGTCCGGGGTGGCATGTCTGAAGCAATAGGACTGAACCGGTAGGACTGAAGCGACACGTCAAAACGGGTGTGCTGGTAGCTGTGTTTCCTCGCCCGGCGGCGCTGATTCATCAGAAGCTGATCGATCATCCGGAGGAGGGTCGGCGTTCTCGACCGGCACGAATCTCACGCAACTGGCTGGTCTGTCTATGTGTGTTCTCCCCGTGGGCGAAGTCCACTCGTACTCCCCCTCAGGGTGTTGTGTCACTTTCCACCCGGTGTGGTGCTTAAGCGTGTGGTGGCCGCGACAGAGCATCCCGAGGTTGTCGAGAGACGTCGGGCCACCGAGCGCAGCATCGACCGTGTGATCGACATCACAACGATGTGCTGGGGCGCGGCAGCCGGGAAACCTGCAGTGTGCGTCTCTCGCAGTAAGAAACCTTCGCATAGCGGCTGACGGGCGATACCGATCGACGCTCAGCACTACTCCTCGCTCGGGGTGCTCAACTACTCGGTTCCACGCTGGAGTCGCTCCCGCGATATTTCTCGCGACAGACACCGGGATTGGGCCGTACCCTTCCAGTATCGGGATGGGCGCTTCTCGAGAAGGTTCGCGAACGACGTCACTCTCGTGCGCCACGATCTGCACGATTCCGTGCACCGACGGACCATCGAGTGAAGCGGTACCGCTGTTTCCATTCAGGAGCAGATCTGCGAAGAGATCCGCCCGAATTGCATCCCGAGATCGGCAAGGTGTCTCGGGTTCTCTTTCTCCTTGAGCCGCATCCGCGTGCTTCCGTTCACGCGCTTCAATCTGTTCCGCCTGCTTCGCCATTTGAGTCAGTCGTGAATGAATTGCATGTGCCTCATGTGCGGGGAGGTAGGCGGTCAAATCAGCCATTCCATCTTCTCGTTCGCCCACCCATACCGAGCGATGCTGCTTCTCCCGCTCATACCTCGCATCGAGTGATTCGAATGCGAATGATTCTGCGAGCCGCCTTGCAATTGGCTTCAACCGGTTCGGTGAGGTGGTCACTGCGACTTCGAGCACATTGCGCTCATACTCTGACCGATGCGCCACGAGTGTCGGCGTTTCTTCCGCCCCCATGGGCGCCACGACGCGCCCTGCGTCAACAATCACTTGTGCATGCCGGGTTTCAATACGCCCCTCGGAGAGCTCCGTGAGCGTGCTCTGATAATTGGCCGAAAGCAGCGTGGCAACCGAGAGATGTCGCTCAACCGTCTGCTCGCTGAGGTGCAGTGTTGCCGCTACGTCGGCTCGAGCAGCACGATACGCCAGCGACCCTTGCGCGCTTCCCACGTGCCCCTGAACCTCGGCCTCCTTCTGCACAATGCGCGCGACCTTTGCCAAGGTCAAAAGACGCACGGCTTCGATTCTGCGCGCGATATGTTCCAGGTCTTCAAGCTCCGAGATAGCTAGGTTGAGAATGCCCAAGTTCGGGCTATCTGCGTCAAACACACTCGGGTTCAGCCGGACGGGCCGGGCCGACGCTGTGTTCGTGTGATTGCTAGCCATGTTTCTAGTGAACCAGGCACCTCTGACACTCATATTTGGTGAGCCACGTGATGTCTCAGAATGGCACCGATCCGCGCGTCAGTACCGAAATGGCACGAACGCTGCGAAGCTATCTCCTAAGGAGGTTCCGTATGCAGGAATATTCGTTTGTCAGCATTGCTGTGCAGCGCCGCCGAGAAGGCTCCGCGCTAGCGCAGGATTATCAGCAAGTGATTCGAGACCGTGCAAAGGCCGGATGGAAATTCGTGCAGGCGCTCTCGCTCGAGACTCATGCTGAGCCACGTATAGATCTAGTGTTTACACGAAAGGTGAAGAAATGAAACATCCATTGCGCCTACTCCAGGCATTTACCGTGTTTATCACCGGCCTGTTCGGCCTCTTCGTATTCATGGGAAACCTCATGGACTACGACTCGAACTTTCAGTTTGTCAAGCACGTGTTATCGATGGACACGACGTTCGAGGGCAACGCGCTTATGTGGCGCGCGATCACTGTTCCGTGGGTATGGACAGTCGGCTATATCGGCATCATCATCGCTGAGGGCGTCTTTTCTGCGCTCGCGCTTATCGGTGGTGTGAAGCTTTTCCTCGCTCGCGACGCCGGTTCGGCAGTCTACGATCGGGCCCGCGCGTGGGGCTATGGCGCATTTGCGCTCGGTCTCGCAATATGGTTTATCGGGTTCATCGTAATCGGCTCTGAGTGGTTCGCCATGTGGCAGTCAAGCAGCTGGAATGGCAAGGACACTGCAATGCCTCTTGCGATCCTCTTTGCCGCATTCGCGGCCCTGCTCGCAATGAATGAGCCACCTAAGGAGACACACGCGGCGTAGCGTGACTCTCGCCCAAACACACAGCCGGGGCCCCGCACCCAGCAAAGGAGAGAGCCGGGGGGGGGGCCCCGCCGGGTGGGGGGAGCGATTGGTTGGGCATTCGGCGGCCCCCAAAAAGCCATAC
>JBQEBC010000007.1:2650-66279 GCA_052106035.1 Leucobacter sp.
GGCCGCTTGCGCCCCGGGTCCCACATTTTTTCCCCAAACACGCCCCACCCCGGCGGGTGCGGGTCACCCCCCCCACACCCCCCCGCGGCCCCACACCCCCCCGCCCTTTTTGCGGGGTGTGCCGGGCCCCGGCTGTGTGTCGAGAGCTATTCTTTGGACTTGCGGCTGCCCGCAATAAGCATTCCCGCACTCACACCAATGGCGATAAGCGCGACACCGCCGATAGCGACGGGGAGCCAGGGAAATGTCTGTCCCTCAGATTGAGCCGTAGTGGGCACCGCGGCCTCTTCATTGGCAGTCGGGTCTTCAGCAGGTTCTTGAGTGCCAGCTGACCCCGCGAGCTCGCATCCCGTCACCGAGATATTGAGCGCGAGCGGATCGAGCTCTTGCCCTGCGTAGTAGTCACCGAACTCTCCGTTAAACGCGTCTGCTCCCTCCGCAGTGAGTGCCACGGCGGCGTTCTCAATTGTGAGCGTCGAGCCGTCACCTGCGTCATAGCCCGAGAGATCCACTTTCGCTGCGACGACCGGCTCATAGGCAATCTCAGCGCCCTCGGTGTCAGCAGACCCCATGCTCAGCACCAGCTGTGCTGAGTCTGTTCCGGTGAACACGATCTCTGGGTTCTTGATATCGAGGGTCATTGCTCCATCGTGCCCAGTGAAGTGGACGTCACCGGTGAATGCTACCGCCCCCTCACTCATGTCTGACGCAAATGTTCCAACACCGTTGTCCCACTTAAATGCGGGGGTCTCGTAGCTTGCCCCATTCTCAGTCGTCCACTCGCCGTTTGCGATGCTGCCGCTGATGTAGTTGCGGAAACTTTCCTTCACGCCCCAGCGCAGCTCAGCCGAGTCCACGGTGCAGCTTGCACCGTCACCTGGGGCCGCGATGGCGGGGCTGGCCGCGCCCACCGGGCCTAACACGGCTCCGCCTGCGATGACTAGTGCAGCCAGCAGCGTTGCGGTCAGTGTTCGAGATGCGCCGCGCGCAGCCTGTTCAGTCACCTTGCGTTCCTCATTTCTCATACCGTGTTCAGAGTACTGTGCTGCTAGTTGCGGCCGCAGCAGCTGCCTTTCGTTGACTCACGACGAGGCCGCCCATGGCACCCGCGAGTGCGATGAGTGCGGCAGCGCCGACCCACCAGAGCCACAGAGGCCCATTCTCTGGGTCAACAATTGCCGAGGCTACCTTTGGTGTTACCGTGTCGCTCGACGTCGTGGAGAGTTTCTCAACGGTGGTTTTCTTCGCGGGGTCGACGACCGTGATCACAGCGCCAGCATCAGTGCTGCCCTGCAGCGTGATGGTGTGGGTGCCTGGCTCGATATCTTCAGGTAGTGTTCCGATCCACCGCACATCACCGTCTGCGTTCGCGCCTGCTTTCTCGTCAAGCACAATTGGGTCTGAGTAGAGCACCACGAGAATGTCACGCTCGTCGGCTTCGAAGTCAGAAGCTGTGAGCTCGATCTCGCCGCCGGGAACAAGTTCTTCCGCGGGAGTCACGATCGTGATTCCCTCAGTGGTCGGCGCTGTTGCTGCGGCCTCACGGTCAGCTTTTTGTTCGGTCTGCGTGGTGGATCCGTACTGTATCGCACTTGCCGAACCGACAGTGAAGCTGAGTGGATCGATTGCGAACGACCCGCCACCGCCACCACCACCACCGGAAATCGATCCGTTCACGGGAACACCGCTCCAGGAGACCTCACCATTCGCACCGACGGCCTTTGACCCAGCTGCAAGGTTCAAGGTGAACGTGCGTCCACTCACCGTCATCGTCGCCGAACTCGCGCTGGTTACGGTGATCACCGGGTTCGCAAAGGTCTCGCTCATGAGACCTTTGTGGCCGCTAAAGCCGACGACGCCGGAGAACTGTACCGAGCCTGTCTGGCTTGTCTTGTTCCATGATCCACCGGTCGCCTGCGGGAACAAGAACGCTCCCCCGCTGCTTCCAACGCCGCTCGTCGAAACTGTTCCCTTGGCAATTGGCCCCGTGGCGTACGCCCTAAAGCCAGACGAAACACCCCAGTTCAGCGAACCAGCCTGCTGTGAGACGCCCGCAGGCTTCGGCGTTGGCTTGGGTGTGGGCTTCACCGGTGGCTTGCTCGGCGTCTCTGGATCGACCGGAACGTCAGTGCTTTCGGCACCGTACGTCATGGTCAACGGAGCGATGGCTTTGCCAGCGTACTCTACCCACCCCTCTGGCTGAATCGTGCCAGCAAACACGCCCTGCACATCGTTCCAGCTCAGTAGCCCGTTCTCACGCTGCACCGCAGTGTCCGGCGACAACGTTGCTACCTTGATTCGCTTCATGCTGCTCACTCCAGAAGCATCACTGGTTGAGATCTCAGCAGACATTGAGGCAGCTGACTTCGATGTGAATACAATTCGCGGATCTTTCAAGGCGATGTCAATGCCGTGCGCCGTACTCTGATATCGAACCGTGCCCTGATACTGGATCGATCCCACACCAGTTTTCGAGTCATAGTCACCGCCCGAGACCTGCACATAGCTTGCTTTGCCCGTCGAGTCGACTGTCGCACCGCTCGAACCCTCAATCGTGCCAGCTGCAATATTCTTGATGTAGAAATTCCAGCCAGTATTGAAGGCCCAAACAAGGTCACCGGTAGCAGCTTCAGGTTCCGCGGCACCATAGGTGAAACTTAGCGGCGCAATTGTGTCACCGGCATAGTCAACCCAACCAGCTGGCTGAATGGTATTGGCGAACACACCTGATGCCTCGGCCCAGACAAACAATCCGTCCTCCGCCTCACTCGACGCGCCCGGAGTCAGAGTAGCGACGGTTACACGCTTCATGCTGCCCACACCCGCAGAGTCGCTCGTCGACACCTCGGCAGTCAGCGTCGCTGCCGTCTTCGAGGTAAAGACGATCCACGGGTTCTTGATCGCAATGTCGATACCGTGCGCTGTGCTTTGGTACCGCACGGTGCCCTGGTACTGAATTGTGCCAACTCCGGTAGACGGGGTAAAGTCACCCCCGGCCGACTGGGCATAGTTTGCTTTACCGGCAGTGTCAACAGTCGCACCATTTGAGCCAGCGATCGAACCAGCGGCAATATTCTTCACATAGAAGTTCCAGCCAGTGTTAAATGCCCAGTCAAGACCGCCTGTTGCCTCAACCGGAGCCTCAGGCTCCGGTGATTCGAACGTCACCTCGGTGAAAGTTTCAAACGGAGCATACTTCGCGCCACCACCCGGGTACGTCGCAATACCGTACGAACCATCAGCCAACGCCTTCGACTCATCAGCAGTCAAGGTGAGCTCAGTTTCGAACGTGCCATCAGCTTTCAGCTCGATCGCGCCAGCGCTCGCGCCGCCAATAAGAGCCATACTTTCCGCAGGAACAGCCCACTTCTGTGACATCACAGCTCGCGTAGAAGAAGCAGCACCAGTTGACGGCTGCCACGCATCAGCAAACGAACCAAACACCACGTATGTGCCAGTGAATTTACCTGCCAACGGCGGGCGAGCACCCGATGTCGCAGGCGCATCAGAAACAAAGCCTGATCCATTCACTGTCACCACGTTCTCCGCTTCAGGATCGAGGCCCGACACCGAACCCACAACCTCAACCGACGGCGCAGGCTTCTTAAACGTCACCTCGGTGAAAGTTTCAAACGGGGCATACTTCGCGCCGCTCCCCGAGTACGTTGCAATACCGTACGAACCGCCCGCCAAAGCTGCCGACTCATCTGCAGTCAGCGTGAGCTCAGTCTCAAACGTGCCATCAGCCTTCAGCTCAATAGCACCACTGGCCGCGCCGCCAATAGCCGTCATGTTCTCAGCGGGAACCGCCCACTTCTGCTGCAACACTTTCCGCGACGAAGACAGCGCGCCCTCCGATGGCTGCCACACATCCGCAAACGAGCCGAACACCACGTATGTGCCCGCGAACTTTCCCGCGAGAGGAGGACGTGTGCCGGACGTTTCAGGTGCCTGAGGCAAGAAGCCCGAGCCCTTTACCGTCACCACATTCTCCGCATCGGAATCCAGATCCGTCACCGAACCCACAACCTCAACCGACGGCGCAGGCACCTCCGGGGTCGACGCTTCGGTCGCGGTGACCGCCACTTCGGCTGACGTGGATCCAAGATGCACAGTGGGGTCATTCGGCGTGAACTGAGCCGTGAAGCTATGCTCCCCTGCGGCTAGAGCTCCCGTATCCACCGAAGCGACCCCGCCCACTATGGTCTGCACCTCACCAATCTGAGTGCCGCCATTTAAGAATGTGACGCTGCCCTCGGCCTCTGCTGGGGCAACTGACGCGGTAAGCGTGACCGGGCTATCAGCTTCGACAACTGCAGCCGATGAAACAAGCGCCGTCGTTGTTTCACCCGCCGGTGCAGGAGCGTATAAAACACCGGTAGTTGTATTCTGCGACGGATCAGTGAAGCCCTGCCCGTGGGCCTTGGAACTGTAAAGCGCGTAGGAGAGTCCTTCAGCGAACGCTGGAACCTCCATGGTGAGCGTAAAGGTGCCGTCTGCCTGAAGGTTGGCGGTACGTCCGGAGTCTCCGTTGCCATCAGCATTGTTTGGCGCTACCCAAACTGTCTCGAGCACCTGTCCAGCCGCTTGGTAGAAGCCTGGAAGCCCCGCGGGTGCAATTCCGACGTAAATTCCTACCCCTGCAGGGTCAGCGTTGAACCCAGCACCAGTTACCGTGACGGTGCCCCGTCACGTGGAGCTTCGGTCATGTGAATAGTTGGTGCGGGTGCCGCATTCGCTGCAGGAACCACGAAGAGCCCGCTGAGTACAACAAGGAATGATGTAACGATGGCCAGCATCGCTGTGCCTGTGCGGCCCGATCTCTTGAAGAGTGTAGTCACGACGAATGTCTCCTTGACATAGGTATCGGCCGGTGACTCACACGCAAATGCAGATCGACGAGCCCGAACAAATAGAGCAACTGAGGCTTACCTAAGTTCAGCGCCAAAACATAGTCTGACGAATATCATCTGATGATGCAAGCTGGAAGCGAAAATTGCTAGCAATAAGTCCAGCCCTGCGCAGGTCACACTTCATTCTGAAACCAAGAAAGGCACCCACCGAAGTGGATGCCTTTCCCTGCTGAGCCCCCTTCCGGACTCGAACCGGACACCTGCGCTTTACAAGGGCGCTGCTCTACCAGATGAGCTAAGGAGGCTAGAGGCGATCAAATCGCCTCCCCAAGTCTAGCTGGTCTTTTCCTCAGTTGTGGAATCGTCAGCTGGCGCGTCATCGGCGCCGGCACTTGCCTGCTCGATTTCGCCCTTGATCTTGAGGATGTACGACTCGAGTGCACCGTCGCGCGCACCGTTCCACTGCTTGCCGTTCACGAGCACAAGCGGGGTGCTCACGAGACGCTGTGGGCCGTCTGCATCCTGCAACTCAATGGGGTTGCCCTGATTGTCGGTGGCCGCGACGAGCTGCTCGCCCTCGGCAAGACCCACAAGGTCAGACATGGCCCAGGTGTTGTTCTCATCAATAAAGCCAGCAAACGAGCGATCACGCACGCAGCTCTGCAGCTCCGAATCGGCCTCTGCTCCAGCCGCAACAGCTTCCTGAATCAGCTGCTTATCATCAAGACCGGTCGTGCCCTCTGCAGGCTGCACCTCAGCGCTCAAGAGGCGCGTATGCAACGCAAACGCAGCATCAGGCTGCTGCTCTACAACACACGCGAAGATATTTGCCGCACGGGTCGAGTACTTCGTACCAAGCGACTGTCCGTCAAGGAAGTTGATGGGGTACACGCGAAGCGTAATATCGCCGCTTCCGACGTAGTTTTCAAGCATCGTGCCATTCTGCTGCTCGAAGCTGCCACACGCAGAGCACATGTAGTCGACGTACACACTCACATCAAGAGGAACGGACTCGCGATCTACCTCGGGAGCAATGCGCTGGGCTGCAGGATCTTCGAGACGATCACCGGGAACGACTTTGAGATCTTCAGCGAAGATCGCGCCGCCCGACGCCATGTTCATCGGCCCTGGGCCTGCTGGCTTCAGCGACTGAGTCAGCACCAACCCAACGATTGCGAGCACGGCGACAACACCGAGCACGACACCGCCCTGAATATACAGACGGTTGCGCTTTTCGCGCTTCTTCTCGGCCTCACGGGCGACGCGTGCCTGTTCGCGCGCTTCAGCGCGACGCTCATTCTTCGTCGGTCGCGACGAGCTCTCGTTCGACAAAATTTATCTCCTCTGCAGATCGCACTCTGTGCGAAACCGGGGTGGTTTGTGGGGTGCCAGTTTGGGTCGCCGGAGTGGCGTTACTTCTTCTTCTTTGCGCGACGCTCTGCACGGTTGACAGGTGCCGCACTTTCGCCCTCGACCTGCTGACCAAACGCACCTCGCGATGTCGGTTGCTGAGGCTGCTGGGCGTTGGTTCGCTGCGAGCGTGCCTGCTGAGCGCGAGCGTTTTGATTGCGGGCCTCCTGAGCCTCTGCACCGCTCACTTCAGCAGCGCCATCTTCGTCAGGCGCGCTGTAACTCAGCTGAGTGGTATCGGGTCCGGTCTGTTCGTCGAGCCCGCCACCTTCGAGGTGAACATGTCCGTCTGCCCCGACGGCCGGCCGAACCTGTACCTCGAGGTTGTAGAGCAGCCCGATCGATTCTTCCTTGATCTGGCCCATCATGCCCTCAAACATCGTGTACCCCTCGCGCTGGTACTCGACGAGTGGATCACGCTGTGCCATCGCACGGAGTCCGATGCCCTCCTTGAGGTAATCCATCTCATAGAGATGGTCACGCCAGCGACGGTCAATGGTCGTAAGTACCACGCGGCGCTCAAGCTCACGCATTGCTTCTTCGCCGAGCGTTTCCTCACGCTTGCGGTATGCAACCTCAGCGTCGGAGATGATCTCGCGACGCAGGAAGTCTGCGGTGACTCGCGAGCTTCCGGCTTCAGCAACAACTTCATCGACTGTGAGTGCGACCGGGTACAGCTGCTTCAGGTCAGACCAGAGCGCGTCAAAGTCCCAGTTTTCGTCGGCTCCGTGCGATGCGAGGATCGCGTCGATCGTTTGCTCGCGGAACGCAGTTACGCGCGGCTCAATCTCTTCGCCGTCAAGAATCTGAGCACGGTCGCCATAGATCGCCTTGCGCTGACGGTCGAGAACATCGTCATACTTCAGCACGTTCTTGCGGATCTCCGCGTTGCGCGACTCAACCTGGCTCTGTGCACTCTGAATCGAACGTGTCACCATTTTCGATTCGATCGCGAGGTCATCAGGGAAGCTGTCGCGGCTCATCAGCGCGGCGGCGGCTCCAGAATTAAACAGACGCATAAGGTCGTCAGCGAGCGACAGGTAGAAGCGGCTCTCGCCGGGGTCGCCCTGACGGCCTGAACGGCCTCGAAGCTGGTTATCGATACGACGTGATTCGTGGCGTTCGGTGCCGAGCACGTACAGCCCGCCGACATCAGTCACCTTTTCCGCTTCTTCAGCGACGGTCGCTTTCACAGCGTCAAAGACGTCATCCCAGGCTTGCTCGTAGGCTTCGGGATCGTCTTCGGTTGAGAACCCTCGTGTCGTCATCTCTTGGACAGTAAGAAATTCGGTGTTGCCGCCGAGCATGATGTCAGTACCGCGGCCAGCCATGTTCGTTGCAACAGTAACCGCGCCAAGACGGCCCGCCTGAGCAATGATCGCGGCCTCACGTGCGTGGTTCTTCGCGTTCAAGACTTCGTGCCGTACGCCTGCTTTGGCAAGATGGCGTGAGAGGTATTCGCTCTTCTCAACGCTTGTCGTACCCACAAGCACAGGCTGACCTGTCTTGTAGCGCTCAGCGATGTCTTCGACGACGGCCGCAAACTTGGCCTCTTCGTTCTTGTAGACGAGGTCTGCCTGATCCATACGCTGCATCTTGCGGTTCGTGGGAATGGGAACCACACCAAGTTTGTAGGTCGACATGAACTCGCTCGCCTCGGTTTCGGCGGTACCGGTCATGCCCGACAGCTTCTCGTAGAGACGGAAGTAGTTCTGCAGGGTCACGGTTGCGAGCATTTGGTTCTCGGCTTTGACCTGCACTCCTTCTTTTGCCTCAATGGCCTGGTGCATGCCTTCGTTGTATCGACGACCCGCCAAAATACGGCCGGTGTGCTCGTCAACGATAAGCACTTCACCGTTCAAGACAACATAGTCCTTGTCGCGGGTGAAGAGCGCCTGCGCCTTGATTGAGTTATTCAGGAAGGAAATAAGCGGGGTGTTTACCGACTCGTAGAGGTTGGTAATGCCGAGGTGATCCTCAACCTTTTCGATGCCTGATTCAAGCACACCGACAGTGCGCTTCTTCTCATCGACCTCGTAGTCAACCTCGGGTACGAGCGTCTTCACGATGCGCGCGAACTCCCCGAACCATCGGTTGCCTTCGCCCGAAGAGGGGCCAGAAATGATGAGGGGGGTACGAGCCTCGTCAATGAGAATCGAGTCGACCTCATCGATGACGGCAAAGAAGTGGTCACGCTGCACACGCTCTTCAGCGGTAGCAGCCATATTGTCGCGAAGGTAGTCGAAGCCGAACTCATTGTTCGTACCGTAAGTAATGTCTGCTTCGTACTGCTTGCGTCGTTCTGGTGGATCCTGGCCAGCGACAACGCACCCGGTCGTCATTCCGAGCGCACGAAACACGCGGCCCATGAGCTCACTCTGGTAGCTCGCGAGGTAGTCGTTCACCGTGACGATGTGCACACCCTTGCCAGCAAGGGCATTCAGGTAGGCAGGCATCGTTGCGACGAGGGTTTTACCTTCACCGGTCTTCATCTCAGAGATGTTGCCGAGGTGAAGATTCGCGCCGCCCATAATCTGCACTGGGAACGGACGCAGCCCGATGGTGCGTTTCGCGGCTTCGCGCACGGCAGCGAACGCCTCAGGGAGGAGGTCATCAAGCGTTTCGCCTTTTTGGAGACGCTCACGAAACTCGTCGGTTTCCTCGCGGAGTTCCTGGTCACTCAGTGCCTCGAACGAAGCCTCAAGGTCTTCGACGGTCTTCGACAACCGTTCGAGCTTCTTGAGTATGCGTCCTTCGCCGACGCGAAGGATCTTCTCGAGGACTGTCGCCACGTTGTGTCTCCTGTACCGTAGTGCACGATGCTCGCTGCATAGCGACATCTATCGTTGCCAATTGTGACAACGCCCCAGCTTAGCAAGCAACCCCTAGTGGCCCCCGGAAATTTCCTGGGTGCCTGCGTGTACCCGGTGAATAAAGGATATCGAATGGCAGATCAGAGGCGCGATACGCTCGTTATTCTGCCGACCTTTAATGAGCGGGAGACGCTCAGCAACATCGTGAAACGCATTCACGAAGAGACCCCCGAAGTTGACATTCTTATCGTCGATGACGGTAGCCCAGACGGCACCGGCGCACTCGCAGACCAACTCGCCGTCGACCCACGCATCAAGGTGCTGCATCGCACCGGCAAGCTCGGGCTAGGTTCTGCGTATCTCGAAGGATTTCAGCGAGCGATCGAACAGGGGTATCGCTGGGTGGTGGAGATGGATGCTGATGGGTCTCATCTCCCCGAAGAGCTTCCCTCGTTGCTCGAATCGGCCTATTTGGGCGCTGGTCTTGTCATCGGCGCTCGATGGATCGAGGGGGGTCGCATAGAAAATTGGCCGTGGTACCGCGTGTTTATTTCTCGAGTGGGCACGAAAGTCGCCCGTGGATCGCTCCGTTCACAACTTCACGATCTCACGAGCGGCTTTCGCGTACTCGAAACGAAGTGGCTCACCCGAGTAGATCTCTCTGACATCGCCTCAGATGGCTACGGGTTTCAGGTGGAGAGCGCCTGGTTCCTTGAACGTGCTGGCTGCCCGATCACCGAAGTCCCGATCACCTTTGTGGAGCGAGCCGGAGGCCGCTCAAAAATGTCGTTCGGGATCGTTGCCGAGGCGCTCGTCAGCGTGCTCACCTGGGGCGCAAAAATCCGGCTCACGCCTCACCAAGTGAAATAACGCCGTAGTTCCAGCCCTTACGGCGGTACACGACACTCGGCTTCTCCGTTCCGCGTTCCACAAAGAGGAAGAAGTCGTGTCCCACAAGTTCCATCTGATCAACCGCTTCCTCGGTTGAGAGGTATTCTGCCGGAAATTCCTTTGTGCGGATAACGACAGGTGAGTACTGGTCTTCGCTCTGTTCGTCGACGACAGGAATGGCTCCCGTAGCGACGGCGTCAATGACCTCGGCCGGTGCGGGGCGAATATCTACGACAGAGAAATCATCGGCTGCAGCTTCACCGAGTGAGGTGCGGCCACGGCCGCGACGGTCTTGGCGCCGATCTTTTGCACGGCGAATACGCTCGAGCACGCGACCGTAGGCCATGTCGAAGGCAGTGTATTTATCTGCACCGGCAGACTCGGCGCGGATCGTGGGGCCAGGACCCACGAGCGTGATCTCAACACGATCACCGTGTTTTGGACTCTTATCGCTTTGTCTGGAGACCCGTATCTCCATCGTCAAGAGCTTCGGAAGTAACCCTGCCACCTTTTCGGTTTTGGACTCGACATAATTTTCAAATCGATCCGTAATTCCGACATTCCGACCGTGGATATTGACGTCCATGACGACCTCCCTGGTGACTCAGGCGGGTGGGCCCGGGTAGCGCACCTTTACGCCTTGTCGGAACACTATCGCGTTTTGCCCGTCGGCTTCCACTCGAGTTTCTCAGGTGTATCTTTTCGCACAACTGCACAGAGCGCGACGACGGCAACCACACGCGCTCCTGCGCGTTCAAGCACCTTACTTGCGGCGCGGAGAGTTGCCCCCGTGGTCACGATGTCGTCGACGAGAATCACGTCCCTCGTTCTCAGCTTCCGCATTAGTTTCCCGGTTCCCATCCAGGTTCCACGGCGCAACGAGATGCGCTGTGCATTGGTTTCACGAGATGCAGCATCGAGCCCCACTTGCCCCGTGCGACCGGGTAGAACTTTGAGCGCTGCAACGATCTCGAGTGGGAGCCGCTCATGCCGCACTGCCACACGCACGAGTTCGTCGAGGTGGCGGTAGCCTCGCTCACGCACTCGTGCGGGGCGCGAGGGAATGGTGACGAGCACAGGGGGTGCTCGCACTTCGCTTGCAGGCGCTGCGCACGCGGCACGCAGCACCGCACCCATGCGTCGCCCGAGGGGCCGAGCAAGCCCGAAGAGCCCCTGATGTTTGTACGCTACGAGCGCGGCACGCACCGTTCCGGTGTAAGGCCCTGCGACGTAGCACGGCAATCGACCACCAGCTCCGATCCCGAACTCTTCAGGGTCCACGCTCGATACGTCGAGCACCTCGGTTGCGCACTGATTACAGAGTTCACGGTCGGGGCACCCGCACCCAACACACGAAGTCGGCCACAGCAGCGCAAGCAGGTCGAGGAAGAACTCCCGGCACCACGCAAGTGCATGGGCGGTACGTTCGGTGGAAGAGGTTGACGTAGCGGTGGGCGGGGTAACAGTGAGTGGAGTAGCGGTGAGTACCGTCTTGGTGTGGCTTGTCGCGCGCATCCCCAAATCATCCGGGTGTCCAGACGGGGATCTACCGCGCTGATACCGAATGTGAACAGGTGAGCGGGGTTCGTGCTTCGATGCGCACTGTGGAAAACACGAAGGAGAACACGAAGGAAGATCCTAGTGGCGGGCGTTATCCGCGCTTAGCCAGGACGTCGATAGATGAGCCCACTTGCTGCCAGCCACTTCCACCCTGTGGCGCAAAAAACTTCCCGTCAGAGGTCGACACGCGAATCTGCGCGCGGCTTCCGCCTCCCGCAACATGCACCGCGTTTGGCACAGAGCCCTGTTCGATCGCAAATGTGCCGGGCCCGCCAACAGTGACTTTGCCAGCATTCCCCTGTTTGCTCAGCGTGACAAAGTGAAGCGAGTCCACCCAATCCAGGTCAATTGCTTCACCGTTGGTCCACATCTCGACGGGGGCTTCGGGGCTTAACCCCGTGGGAACACCGTCGTTATCTCGAATCACCCCGGCGACGAGTACCCTGCTTCGCTCACCGTCGTTAATCAGTGCGGCGACAAGGCTCCCGCCCGGAGAAACCCGCACCGACCGCACGTTCAGATCAGCAAGCCACGGGGCCGAAAGCACGTGCTGGGTGCCGTCTACAGCTGTTACACGCATCACCGAAGGGTCAGCTGCGCTTACCGTCCACACCCAAAGATCATCGTCGGTGCTGGGTTCAAGCAGCCCATTTCGCTGATCCACGAGGGCGACAGATCCCTCCGCCACCATGCTCACTCCGTCGCTGTTTCGAACCGCCGCGACGGTGCGCGAGCGCGACAGCGACACTGAATCAGGGTCCAGCTCCTCGACATGTTCGCTGATATCTGTGACCGGCTCAACTTCGGAAGCCGAAATGATTCCAAAGGTTCCCTCAATGAAGCCCGCGGGTTTCATAGTTGCCATCGATAAGGGCGACGCGGGTATGGCCTCGGCCGGGTCGTGCACTGAGACGCCATCGATGAGTAGCTCGACACGGTTTATCCCGGGCACGCTCTGCAAGCTTGCCTGCAGTTGCGCGATGATTTCGTCCTGCGCTTGAGGCGCTTCGAGCCCATCTCCCAGAAGATCTACGCGAGCGAGCCCATCTGCGACCGGCACCGTGTTTTTGGCGAGTTGCACACCAGGAGGGAACCCAGAGTGCACCACCTGCTGGAGCCTCTCGGATGGGCCCTCGATGAGCGCCCGCACAATCTCAGTCGCGAGTGCGGTACGCGATAAAAACCATCGGGTTTCGGAAATCATGCGATCGCCCGGGCCGAGAAAGTACAGCTCGTGCGATGACCAGGTGGTCGTGAAGTTCGGGCGATCCACAATGAGGCCGCTCGGAGCAGATGAGATGCGCCACTCATCGCCCTGCTTCACGAATTCGAAGCGCAGTTCGGTGCTCGCGCCAGATTCGATGGGAAGCATCGTTCCCTCCCCATCAACGTTCGCAGCGAGCGCGAGCGACAACATGCCGGCGTCGTCACCATCTGAGCGGTAAGGCTTCGTCCCCTCGCTCACGAGCACGCCATAATACGGATCCCATTGCGTTGCATACGCTGTTGATAGGAATTCACGCGCCACTGCGTAGTCGTTGATGTTCGAGTTCGCGGCGATCAAGAATCCACGCACGAGTTGCTCTTGCGTGTCGCCGGCTGAAGGACCTGAGGCACCCAATTGCACGAGCCGTTCTGCCTGTTGCAAATCTGAGAGACCGACCTGTACTGCCCCGGAGCCCGGTACTGAGACGCAAGACGCGAGCGAGAGGCTGAGCGCTGCGGCGAGCGCGCCAGCAGCAAGGGCGGTGAGACGCATGCGGCGCCCACGGGTAGTCGCGCGAGTCATGATCGTCCCTCCCTTGGCGCCCGAAGAATGCGACGGAACGGCCGCTTCAACCAACCACCTGCGACATCCGAGCGAATCGATGCATCCTCAATGTCTTCGGGAATGAGGAGTACCGGAGAAATATAGTCGGTCACATCCTCACGCCTCGGCAGAGTGAGTCTGAAGTTCGACCCCTCACCCGCTTGCGACCACACTTCGAGAATCCCGCCGTGCACCGCGGCATCCTCCCGCGCGATCGCGAGACCCAAGCCTGTGCCTCCCAGCGTACGTTTGCGCGATGGATCGGCGCGCCAGAACCTGTCAAACACGTGGGTGACGGCGTCGTCGCTCATTCCCACGCCCCAGTCACGCACGGCGATCGCGGTCGCGTCTTCGTTCGAGTCAACAGTGACGACGATTGGGTTTTCGTCCCCGTGCTCAATGGCGTTGCCGACGAGGTTCGAGACAATGCGGCGAACTCGTCGTGCGTCAACATCCATCGGCGTGTAGCCGCCGAGGGCCCGCACTTCGATGAGGCTTGGAGACAGCTGCTGCAGCGAATCCACCACTTCGTGCACCAGGTGCACCAGATTGGTAGGTTCGGTTTCAAGCGTCACGCGTCCTGCGTCGTACCGGGAGATTTCGAGGAGGTCAGTGAGCAATGATTCAAACCGTTCGACCTGTGTGCTCAGCACTTCGACGGCTCGCTGCTGACCGCCCTCAAGCGAGTCCTGCTGTCCTTTGAGTACTTCGCTTGCGAGGCGGATCGTGGTGAGCGGTGTTCGGAGCTCATGGGAGACGTCAGAAACGAATCGCTGCTGCATCTCTGAGAGTTCATCAAGTTCGCGAATGCGCGCCTGGAGCGTATCGGCCATGTCGTTAAATCCGTCAGAGAGCACGTCGAAGTGCTCATCATGCTGCCTCGGCATGCGGGCTTCAGCTTCGCCTGCGGCAAGCCTGCGACTCGTGTCGGCCGCGACACGAATCGGTCGAAACACGATGCGGGAGATAACCCACACGAGGATGCCGATGAAGAGCATCATGACGGCGGCAGTGAGGAGCAGGGTGCGCCCAACAAATGAGATAGTTTGCTCAGTGTCACCTAAGTCGTACCCAATGTAGAGGTCATACACCCCGGCACCTGCGGGAAAGTCGAGCGATGACGCCACGATAATGCCGGGGGCGGAGCCCCCTGTGTCACGGTAGAACGTGACCGCTTGCCAATGCTGCGGCTCTTCGTCGGTGCGCACCGCAGAGGAAAGCTCGGCGGAGACCCCCTGCACGAGCACGGAGGTGGTGTCGAGAGAAGACGGAAGCTCAAGGAACGGAGCCTGCCCCGATTGCCTACGCACATAGATCATCTGGCTCGCCGAGGTGTCTTGCACCGTACTCATCACAGAGCCGGCGAGGGAAGAGAGACCGCCGCGATCCGCCGCATCGAAAGAGTTGAGCTGAGCCTGCGCTGCGACCGTCGCACGAGCCGAGTCTTGGAGCGCTTGGTCACGTCTTGATGAATATAAGTCGTTATTCACACTTGTGAGGAGGAAGACCCCAGCACTCGCGATCATCGCACCGGTAACCAGACCGGTAATGGTCATGGTGCGCACCATGAGTGATCGCGCCCAGAGTGCCCTGAACGGACCAATCACGGGGTTCAGGAACCTGAGTACGCGCGTACGCGCGCGATGCCAGGTAAGTCGCACGCGACGCCACGCGCGCTGCGTGGTTCCGCGCGCCATCGTCTCAGCCACCTACTGGTTACTCTACGCGGGCACCCGCGCGATAGCCCACCCCGCGCACGGTCGTCACAATCACGGGGCTGTCAGGGTCAACCTCGATCTTCGCGCGAAGCCGCTGCACGTGAACGTTCACCAGTCGCGTGTCTGCCTTGTACTGGTAACCCCAAACTTTTTCGAGGAGCAACTCGCGGGTGAACACCTGCTGTGGCTTGCGAGCAAGAATTGCGAGCAAATCAAACTCAAGCGGAGTGAGTGAAATTGCTTCGCCATCACGGGTCACCTGGTGGCCAGCAACGTCAATCGACAGGTCACCGATCGCCAGCGTTTCGCTCACATCATCCTGCGGTTCGCGCATGCGCGCCCGAATTCGGGCGATGAGCTCTGCCGGGTTGAACGGTTTCACGACGTAATCGTCGGCACCGACTTCGAGCCCGCGCACCACGTCCCGTGTGTCGGTGCGAGCCGTGAGCATGATGATCGGCACTCCAGACTCGGCCCGAATCTGCTCACACACACCGATACCGTCGAGACCGGGAAGCATGACGTCAAGAAGAACAAGATCTGGGCGGGTCGCGCGAAACTGATCCACCGCGGCAAGCCCGTCGTATGCGTGCTCAACCAAAAAACCCTCGCCCTGCAGCACCATGCTCAGCATCTCGGCGAGTGCCCTGTCGTCATCCACTACGAGGATTCGTGCGCTCATGACACCTATTATGTCTGGTATCTCTGGAAAAGCTGTGGAGGCTGGCGGGCGGGACTGCCAGCCTGAGCTGACGGTGTCAGAAGTGGTCGAAGCGTCCAGGCAATAATTCCCAAGGCTCGCGGCCAAGATATTCGCACACCGCTTGATACACACAATGCTCGACAAAGTACCGTCGGTGCTCGTCATCATCGACGTGGAGCCCCCGCCTCCGCTGGATCGGCATGCGAAATAACATGATGGTGCGCGCGGTGCGATCTACCGAGTACAGGAGCGGCTGCTGGCTCGTGCTCGTTCCGGTGGGAACGGTCTGGAAGCCAATATCAACGCCGTGAAGTTCGGCGGGAAACATCGCCTGCAGATATTCCACGACATTTCGTGCATCTGACTCGAACCGGCTCACGCGACTGTTGGGGTTTGGCAGAGCGGGGCCCGTGAGCGACGAGCGGATCGGTCGGCGCCCGTGACGGGTGGGTGTCCCACTGCCCGAAATGTGCCGCGAAGTCATGCGTTCAAGTCTAGATCAGACTTGCGGCACCTACCGGGTAGCACCTACCGGGTGTAGACGGTGAGTTCGCTCGCCGGCTCTGAACTCGGAACGATCGGGTAGCCAGCGAGACCGCCAGGGGTGAGGATTCGCACCGCGGCATGCACTGCTGATGTGCTTTCGATCATCACGCGCTGAGTCGCTTTCACCGGCACAGCCGACCCCGCAGGTACCTCGACCGTAACCGGCTTGGCGTCGCTATCTGCCAGCTCACCATCTGAGTTCACCTCAGACACCGTCACAGAGGCATCTTCGGATCCGGTGTTCGCAATGAACAGGGTGCCGCCCCCGACGATGGCGGCCATCGTCTCAGTGTCTGCCTCAATCGAAGGAGCCGGGATGAACCATTCAAAGTCGCGTTCACCGTCGGTATTCACCGCGCCCCCGGCAGCCGCGTACACGGGCACGTCAGCGTCGATGACGATCGCGGTGCCATCCTTCGGCCACGACTGCACTTCAAGCTCACTCAACACGCCAGGAGTAAGTTCGAGCGAACCCAGATCTGAGCGCGCGCCGTCAGCATCAACCGCATACACCTGTGCGCTACCGGCGGTGTCGCCCGCAGCAATCGCTTGCACACGCACCGGGAACTGGTCGCCAGTACCATCGACATTCGGAGCGGGTTCGTGATTACCGGTGGCCTCGTTGGCAATCGCCGGGATGACGAGGTGGGTGTCAGCACGCACCTGGCTGGTGACCGTTGCGGCTCCCACAGGCAATATCCCGTCGACCTCAGCGATGCTGAGGCTGGCGGTAATTGGGGCGCCGGTACTCGAGGTGCGCACGGCGAACCGTTCGCTACTGGGGGCGTATCCGTTGAGTGAAATGACCTGTTCGGAGTTCGGTGCGACGATGACGCCAGTGGTCTGCTGCCCGTCAATCTCGCCATTCTCATCAAACACCGACACGTGCACTGTCGCTGCAACGCTTCCCGGGTTTCCAATACTGAGGGTGGAAGAGTATCCGAGCGTGCTCGCACCACCGAGCAACCACTGCTCGTTCACTGGTTCGACACAACTGCTCGCGACACTTCCTGTGAGTGTCTCCGACGTAAGCCGCTGTACCTGGGCCGCGGCAAGCGGCTCGCTCATCGTCCCAGTAATCACGGCGGATCCGCCGACACTCGTCTCGTCAGACTCGCTGGCGGTCAACGAACCAAGTTCTCCGGGCCCGCTCACGAGTACGGAGGCCTCGCCTATCGGAACGGCGATATCAGGGCGCGACGGGTCAGCGCCGAGTTCGGAGAACGCGCCCGCGCACACGATTGATCGGGCTCCGGTCTGCATCGTGTCGACCTGGGTTGCGCGGGGCTCACTCTCGATCGTGGG
The DNA here is from genome assembly GCA_052106035.1 of Leucobacter sp. Taxonomy (GTDB): domain Bacteria; phylum Actinomycetota; class Actinomycetes; order Actinomycetales; family Microbacteriaceae; genus Leucobacter. Next base: position 20,260 of record JBQEBC010000007.1, read on the forward strand.
AAAGGCAATTGTGCCAAGCAACAGCGCTCCGACCGCAGCGGCGACGGTAATCACGACGCCGGTCAAAGCACGGACCCCATTTTTCATGAAATTAGTGCGTTCGATCATCGGGTTTCTCCCTCCGGTGCGGCGGGTTCTTCGGAAGCAGGTTCTGCGGCTTCTGCAGTTTCAGTGCTTCTGGCGGCTTCAGTGGCTTCTGCAGTTTCAGCGGGTTCCGTGGCTTCAGCGGGTTTCTCGCTGTCCACAGGGTGAGTCATTTCAGACGGTGCTGTTTCCGTGGCCGAGTCTGCATCCCGAGAGACCTCAACAGACTCCACCGGAGCCGCGACCGTTTCGGGTTTCCGCTCGCGCTGCTTGCGCACACGACCCGGACGCTTTCTCCGTTCAGGTCGCTCCACGACCTCACCGGTCGGAAGGGCAAGCAGCAGCATGGCGAAGAGCACAATAAGCTGCACGATCCACACCGTGTGGCCTGCGAACGATGTGCCCGCGAGCACCACGGTGTCATCGCCAAGTTCGTCGCGATTCGCGCTCGCGTCAGTCACGCGCCAGAGCAAACCCTGCTGCGTTTCTCCGACGCTTGCGAGCTCAGCGTGTTGATCGAGCGTGCGCTGAAGCGCGGTCTCTTCTGCAGCATCCTCACCCGGCTGCAGCAGCACATAATTCACACGCTCTGCGCGAAGTGCGTCACCGACGTCGGCTCCGCCCAAGCTTGCGAGCGCACCAACGAGCCCGGCGATCCGTTCGTCTTCGTCGGTTGGCTCCCCAATATTCGTTGCGGTGCGAAGCGCATCGAGTCTAGTGCCGGTGCCGGTCAAAATATCTGCGCGGAGACTGCGCTCACCGGTGGACGAGACCACGAGGGTGCGTGTGTTCGGGTTCTGCTCACCTGCGACCTGCACAATTGCGGGCACCTGGGTAGATCCGGGCTTCATCGAAACATCGCCCGTCACCAGGCGCACCGCAAGCGGGCCTGCTGCCACGAGGGCACCGATGATGGCGACGGTAACGATCGCTGGCGCCGCGCGTTTTGCAGTGTCGGCTCCTATCGCCACAAGGCCGAGTACGGCGAGCCAGTAGAGCACCAGCCCTGAGCCCGTCCAGATCGCGACCTGCGTGCTCCCGTTCGTGGTGAGCGTGAGGTGCGTCGAGGCAACCGCGGTAATGATGCCCATGGCACCAAACAGGGCGTGCAGCAATGTCACCGCGACGCGGCCCGTGTACAGGCCGAGCAGCGCAAGCAGTGCGAGTGGAAGCAGGAGCACGCCGACGAGCAGGGTGGCGGGTGCGCCGCCCAGTCCGATCTTCTCCAGAATAGTTGCCCAGCCCTCAAGCCCGAACTCGGGGAACCCGAGAAGCAGGTGCCAGGTATTGCCCGGGGTGTACGGCAGTGCAATGCCCGGATCCATGAGGAGGTCGAACGGACGGCCACTCAACACGGTCGCGCTAATTTTTGGCCCAAACAAAACCAGTGGAGCGATCGCGACTGAAACGACGCGCAGCGCCCCGCGGAGACGACTGAAGATGCCGATCACCAAGAAGACAAGCGCGGCGGGAATGAGAATAGGAGCGCAGGCGAGCGCAACTGCTGCGAGCAACGAAGCCGTTCCGGTCCAGCTCCACGATTCACGACACCGCGTCGCTGCAAGCAACAGCCATGGCATCACTGCCGCAAGAATGAGAGGAGCTATGCGTCCTGACGCAATTGAGCCAAGCAACACAGGGCTCAGCGCGAACCCGATAGAGGTGGCTGCGCGGGCAGCGGGAGATTCGCTGATCTGTGCTGACCAGATCCAGGCCCCTAGGCCAGCAAGCGGCACCGCAAGTACGATGAACAGCACAAGCGCGTGCGACGTGTTCCAGAACGTGAGCGACCCGAGCACCGCGAGCACCCAGGCGAAGGGGTCAGCAGCAACGCCATCGATGGCGCGAGTGTTGCGCCAGAGCTCACCAATTGGGCTCAGCGGGGCTACTCCACCGCCAATAAGACTCGTCTTCGAGATCGCCCACCAGGTGAGTGCGATCGTCGCAGCAATGGTCGCCACCAGCACGGCGAGGCCGCCCGTGGAAATGAAGTGCATCTCGCGCGGCACACGCCCTTGAGACGCGAGAATCGCCTCTCGGTCAATCATGCGCGCGGTGCGCACAGTTTTTTGGTCCGTGCGTAGCGGACGGATCGCAGCCCACCCCAGTTTGGATGCACGTTTCACACGCTTCCGAGAAGCGAGTAACGCTGCAGGCCGGAAGAACACTGCGAACGCAGAAATAAACTCGCCAAACATGTTGCCCGGCTGTTCACGAATGAGTGCCCAGAACACACGCAATACCGCGAGCACTGGGAGCCCCAGCCACATAAAGAACGCCGAGAACGCCGGCGCGTACGCGACACGACGATGGAGGTGGGCCGTGCGTGCCTGACGGTGGGCAACACGCAGCACCTTTCGGCCTCGGTCGATACGTGGCCCCGCCACGCCGCTGCGGGCAAAGCGCACACGCGATTGGGGTGCGACTTCGACTCGGTACCCTGCAAGCCGGGTACGCACCGAGAAATCAAGGCCGTCGTCGTAACTTGTGTACGCGGGGTCGAACCCTTGCAGCTCTTCCCACACATCGCGCCGAATAAGCATTCCGACAGGCCCGACGCCGAGCACATCTTCGAGGTGGTCGTACTGCTGCTGATCGAGCTCTTGCCGTCGCAGTAACCATCGTGAACCGGTTGGGGTCAGGCTTTGGCCAAGCTCGATGATGCGCTCTGGGTGATCCCAATCGACAAGTTTCGGCCCGGCCACGGCGACTGACTGTGCGCGTTCAACCGCGGCCAGAATGTGCGCTAGCGCCTCCGGCTCCGGGCAGGAGTCTTCACTGAGCAGCCAGATCCATTCTCGGTCGGGTTCCGATCCCGAAGGGCGGCTACCAATCGCAGTATCTACGGCACGGCCGAAAGACACACGCGACTGGATCCCGATGACACGCCTCGCGCCCTCGGGAACATCTGTGCGAACGTCTCCGTTGGCGCCGAAACTGGCCTCAACGAGCTGGGTTCCCACACGCTCCGAGCCGCCGTTGTTCACGGCAATGATCGCGTTGGGTGGCCGGGTCTGAGCGGTAATCCCGGCGATGGTCTCGTCAAGCCACTCCCCTCCGCGGGAAGCGACTAAAACGGCGGTAACTGAGCTGCGCATAACGCCGTCAGTCTAGATAGCTGACACGGTAACTCGCCGTCGCCATGCCGTGCAACACGAAGGTTACAAGGCATTTAGCCAGCTTCGCGGTGTGAGCTAGCCAGCTTCGCGGCGGAGCTTGCGGCGCTCACGCTCAGAAAGCCCGCCCCAGATACCGAAGCGTTCGTCATTTTCGAGTGCGTACTCGAGGCACTCACTGCGTACCTCGCACGTTTCACAAATACGCTTTGCCTCACGCGTCGATCCACCCTTTTCAGGGAAGAACGCCTCAGGGTCGGTCTGAGCGCACAGTGCGTCAGTCTGCCAACCGAGTATTTCTTCATCGTCTTCCCGCCGAATGCCGGGGGTCCCCATAAATACGGGGTCAACGAACCAGTTGCTGGGTACCGGGGAGCCAGAAGTGTCCTCCATGTGCCCGCTCCCTTCACCTAAATATGTTCGTATTCGATGCAGCCACGCCGCCGTCTCGAATAATTACACCGTTGTCATTCGCTGATGTCAAGCCGAGAATCATAAACCCTCAACCCGCCATTGAGAGTCAGCGGCGTGTCGCGTGTCGCCCTCTAGACTAGAAATATGACAGATTTTCTTCGTGTTGCATCGGTCAATGTCAATGGCATCCGCGCCGCGTATCGCAAGGGCATGGGTGACTGGCTGATCGATCGGAACGTCGACGTGTTGGCACTTCAAGAAGTGCGTGCGCAAGATGAACACCTTGAAGAATTTCTCGGGAGCGCTGGCTGGCATTGGATCCACGACCCCTGCGAGATCAAGGGTCGTGCGGGTGTCGCGATTGCAAGCCGTGTCCCGCCGCTTGCGCATCGCGTCGGCCTGGGTGCTCTCGATGCGCAGGAGCAAATTCAGTCATCGGGCCGCTGGGTCGAAGCAGACTTCAAGTTCGGCGACAGTTCCATTACCGTCGTGAGTAATTACACCCATTCGGGTGAGGTTGATTCGCCGCGTCAAGAAGCAAAATGGGCGTTTCTTGAGGCGATGGGTGGGCGCATGCGTGAACTCGCTTCCGAGCGCGACCACGTCGCTATCGTCGGTGATTTCAATGTGGGGCACCGCGAGCTCGACATCAAAAACTGGCGGGGCAACCGCAAGAAGTCTGGCTTCCTCCCCCGCGAGCGCGCCTACTTTGATCGGTTCTTCGGCACACGCGGTGAAGTCATCAGGGGTGTCGATGATTCTGAGGGGGAAGGCTTCGGGTGGGTCGACGTTGGCCGCACGTTTGCTGGAGAGGTCGAGGGGCCGTACACGTGGTGGTCGAACCGCGGTCAGGCCTTTGATAATGACACTGGGTGGCGCATCGATTACCACGTCGTGACCCCGAATCTTGCCGAGCGAGTGCTCGATTATCGTGTGGATCGATACCCCTCGTACGACGCACGCTGGTCGGATCACGCCCCAGTTGTCGTCGACTATCGCGTCTGAGCGGCTCCTGCAATTCAGCACGCCGCCGCGGCCGAGCGCCGCCAGCGTTACCTAGCGCGCAGTGAACTTTAGAATAGGAACACCATGAGTGAACATAAGCCCGTCATTTTCTCCGGAATGCAACCCTCGAGCGACTCCCTGCAGCTCGGAAACTTTATTGGCGCGCTCAGCCAGTGGACAAAGATGCAAGAGGATTACGACGCGATCTTCTGTGTGGTGAATCTTCACGCGCTCACATCAACCCAGGGCGCTAGCGATCTCGCAGAACGCACCCGTCGCACCGCCGCGCAGTACATCGCGGCCGGCATCGACCCATTGAAGTCAACGTTGTTCGTGCAGTCCCACGTTGCGGCACACACCGAGCTCGCCTGGGTACTCAACACCATCACCGGCTTCGGCGAGGCGAGCCGCATGACGCAGTTCAAAGACAAGTCGCAGAAGCACGGCACTGACGCCGCATCGGTCGGGCTCTTCACTTACCCCATGCTCATGGCCGCAGATATTTTGCTCTACGACGCGGCGTATGTTCCGGTCGGTGAAGATCAGCGCCAGCACGTCGAACTCACTCGCGATCTCGCGACCCGTTTCAATTCGCGCTACGGCGACACATTTGTGGTGCCCGAGGCGCAGATCCCGAAGAGCGTCGCAAAGATCTACGACCTTCAGAACCCGAACGCAAAAATGTCGAAGTCAGCCGAGACTGAGGCTGGTCTCATTAAAGTGCTCGACCCCGCAAACGTCACGAAGAAAAAGATCATGCGTGCGGTCACCGACGATGGTGCTGAGATCCGCTTCGATCGCGAGGCAAAGCCCGGCGTCTCAAACCTGCTCACCATCTTTTCGGTGCTCGGCGACCGGTCAATCGAGTCGATTGAGACCGAGTTTGCGGGCCTCGGATACGGCCATCTCAAGAAGGCTGTCGCAGAGGTCGTTGAAGAGTCGCTGGCCCCTGTGCGCGAACGCACCGAGGAGCTCATGAAAGATCCTGCGGAGCTCGACCGGCTACTTGCCCACGGAGCAGATCGTGCGGGCGAGATCGCGCAGCGCAAGCTCGACGCGGTCTACGACGCGATCGGTATTCTCCGCCGCTAGGAGTTCATCCCAGCACGCTGCAGCAGCCTCTCACACTCGTCGGTATCAGACACGGTGAGTTGTGGTGAATAGAGTCCCATCACTTGCATTGCCGCCGCATGGTTTTCGGCGGTGGATCCCGCGCAGGCGTCGGCCGCGATCGTGACCCTAGCGCCGGCGTCGGCTGCGGCGAGCGCCGTCGAAATCACGCAGCAGTCAGTTGAGACACCTGTGAGCACGACCGGTGCTCCCCCGGTGATGCGTTCGAGATCCGCACCCCATTTGCCAAACGTGGGGAGGTCGAGCGTCGCATGTTTCGAGAGGCCCGAGGCCTCGGGCACGAGGTCGAAGAGCGGGTCGTCTGCAGGCTTGTCCGCGAACGGCCACGCCGCAAAATACTCTCCCCAGCTCGTGGTGCGATCTGCGGTCGGGACCCACCGGGTCACGAGCACGCGATCGCCGGCCGCGTGAGCGAGGCGCCCGATGTTCGCAAATGCATCATTGAAGAATGGAGAAGCCCAGTCAGAACCCCGGGCCGCAAAGATGGCCTGCGGATCGATGACGACAAGCCATGGCCCGGGGTTCTGATTCATGGGTGACCTCCAACTCGGGTTACGGAACGAGCACCGCGCGCCCTGTGATCTTTCCATTGTGCAGGTCGTCGAAGGCCTGCACTGCGTCATCGAGTGAGTACTTCACCACGTCGACGGCGATCTTGCCTGCTTGAGCAAGCGCAATCACCTGACGCATGTCAGATCGCGTACCGCCGTATGCACGCTCGATGTTCACACCCCATGGGAGTGGAGATTCGGCGCCAGCGTCGTAGGAGAATGCTCCGCCGCCGAGACCCACGAAGCGGATCGCGCCGCCGCCACGAATCACGCCGAGCGCGAGGTCGACGGTCGGCTGCACGCCGACGAAGTCGAACACGACGTCTGCGCCGATGCCACCGGTTTCTTCGAGAATGCGTTCTGCAGCACTCGCATCTGACGGGAGGGCCAGATCTGCGCCGTGTTCTCTCGCGAATGCGAGCTTCTCCTCGTCGGTATCGAGTGCGATGATGCGGCACCCGGTCGTTGCCGCAAGAATCTGCAACGCCAAGTGGCCGAGGCCGCCGAGCCCGATTGTCACCACCGTCGCATCGCCGTCGAGGCGATCGCGGACCGTGTTGATGGCGTGCATGGGTGTGACCGCGGCGTCTGCGAGCGGCGCCGCCGAGACCAGGTCGAGATTGCCAAGCGCCTCAATGTGACGCGCTTTCACGGCGATGTAGTCGGCCATGCCGCCGGGTGACCCAATTCCGGGCGACATTGGGGCGAGACTGCCGCGTGGGTACACCACTTCGCACTGATTATCTCGGCCGGCGGCGCATTCACGACACTGCCCGCACGAGAGAATGAGATTCACGAGTGCGCGATCCCCTGCTGCCCAGCCCGTGACCTTTGCTCCAACTGAATCGACGGTGCCGGCCACCTCATGACCGAGTGTGCCGCCAACGAGTGGGTTCTCGTCTCCCATCGCGATGATGGTGAGGTCGGAGTGACAAAGCCCAGCTCCGCCGACCTTCAAAAGTACTTCATCGTCTTGAATTTCGGGGATGGGCTTGTCAAGAATTTCTACCGTGTTGTTTCGTACGTAGCTCACTGCGCGCATGTTATTCCCTTCGAGAAGACCAGAACGTTCTGGTCCTCCCCACCCTAGGTCGGGAGTCTGCATCTGCGCGGTGAATATTGCGGTACAAGAAAGTATCGGTTGCACATAGTGTGGAGTGCATGACTTCACTCGATGAACTTGCAATCCAGGCCCAGGCTGGCGAAATCACGATGCAGCAGCTCGTTGAAGCATTTCTCGACACCGTCGTGATGCTCCCCTCTGCGTCCGATCCAAAGACCGAAGGTGTGAAACCAGTGCTCGTGAAGATCGAGGATCATCAACACCTCGTAGTCGCAACTGGCGAGGAAGGTCTCAAGCGCACACTATCGCTGAGCACGCACGCGATTACGCTCAAGGGCCGCGATGTATTTGCTGGGCTGCAACCGGGAAGCGGAGTGCTCGTAAACACCAAAGAAACCGGGTTTTCATTACACCCGAAGATCGTGGCAGCAGCACTCGAGGAATACAACATCGTGAGCCTGCACGATTCTGCCGCTGCCGGAGCTGCCGGAGCTGCTGCGGACAAGCCCGGCGCGAACGAGTAGCCTGCTCCGCCAGCGGCGAACGTATGGCTTTCGGCGGGGTGCCTGTCACCTGACCGGGGTATGCTAAAAGCGTGTTCCGGGGTCGGTGAAAATCCGAACCGGCGGTGAGAGTCCGCGACCCCCGCATCCGCGGGGTTGAACCGGTGAAATTCCGGTACCGACGGTGACGTGAGGGCGGAAGCTCGCGCGCAAGTCCGGATGTGAGGAACGCGGGTTCGTATGACCTATCAGTCTTGCGTACCTGCGCCCCGGGTACCCGAAATGGGAGCAATATGCCCGATCCATACGAACTCTCACCAGAGGTGATCGAGTCAGCGATGCGTCGCGCCATCAGGCTTGCGCAACAGGGCCCGCAACACGATCCGAACCCACAGGTCGGGTGCGTCATTCTGGGCCCGAACAGTGAGCTCATCGCAGAAGGCTGGCATGAGGGCGCAGGGACTCCCCACGCAGAGATCGCAGCGCTCACGCGGGTCCCCCCAGACAGGCTAGAGCGAGCACGCGAGCTCACAGTCGTTGTCACCCTTGAACCATGCAACCACGTTGGGCGCACGGGCCCGTGCGCCCAACAACTCGTTGACGCAGGGGTCGGTTCGGTTGTCTACGCGTTTAAAGACCCAGGCAATTCATCGGCTGGCGGCGCACAGACATTGCGCGAGGGAGGCGTACGCGTCATTGGCGGCGTACTCGAGACCGACGTGCGCCAGTTGCTCGCTTCGTGGCTCGCCGAGCAGGCGGGGCATACTCATGACTGACCGCACCGTGACTGACCGCCCCGTGTCTGGCCGACCCAGTGTCACGCTGAAGTGGGCACAAACGCTCGACGGTCGCGCTGCCGCCGCTGACGGTTCGAGCCAGTGGATCACAGGCCCTGAGGCGCGCGCCGACGTGTACCGAAGGCGAAGCTTGGCCGACGCTATTCTCGTCGGCACAGGAACCCTTCTCGCTGACGACCCGGCGCTCACCGCGCGCGCTGCAGACGGCACGCTGCTCGTTCCCCCGCATGAACAGCCGATTCCCGTCGTGGTGGGCAAGCGCGAAATTCCCGCGCACGCCCAAGTGCTCACTCACCCTGCGCTCGCCAGCACCGAACGCACCGCCCCTATTCAGTTACCGGGTGACAACCTCGCTGACGAGCTAGCATCACTCACATCGATGGGTATTCGCAGCGTATTCGTCGAGGGCGGGCCAGCGATCATCAGTTCGTTGCTGCGCGCAGGGCTCGCAGACGAGCTGCTCGTGTACCTCGCCCCCGCGTTACTCGGGGGCCCGCGACTCGCGATCGACGATCTCGGAGTCGATGCGATGGCCGACATTACCCGCATGCGGTTCACCGCGGTCGAGCAGCTCGGCGTCGACCTTCGCCTCAGTGCTGTTTTCTCACACAGTGCTGTTTTTCCACACAATGCCGATTCTTCACACAATGCTGATTTCGCGTCGACACCCACATCCGCAACAATTTCCCTACCCACGGAGGCGTTCTAGTGTTCACAGGACTTATCGAAGAGGTCGGTGAAATCACCGAGGTTGAGGCTATCGGAGACTCGCTTCGTCTCACGATCGCAGGCCCGCAAGTCACAACTGATACGGAACACGGCGCGTCTATCTCCGTGTCTGGCGTGTGCCTCACCGTCATTGCGCAGGGCACCGATGCGCGCGGGCGCGGCACATTCACCGCAGATGTGATGGCCCAGACGATCCGTATGTCGACCGTAGGTGAACTTCGGCCAGGTACTAAGGTGAACCTCGAGCGCGCGGCCAGGCTCGACACGAGGCTTGGCGGCCACATCGTGCAGGGGCACGTCGACGGCACCGCCACGCTTGTCTCGATAGCTCCGGGAGATGCGTGGCGCACGCTCAGGTTCACGCTTCCTCGTGAGCTCGCCAGGCTCCTCGTAGACAAAGGTTCGATTACGCTTTCGGGAACATCGCTCACAGTGTCGGCCGTATCGGATGCGAGCGAGCCCGAACAGTGGTTCGAGGTGTCACTGATTCCTGAGACACTCACCGCCACCACGCTCGGTGCCCTGAGCCTCGGAGATCGCGTGAATGTTGAAACAGACATCATTGCCCGCCACGTCGAACGCATGCTGAGCTTTGATTCGAACACCAGCATTCCAGAAAGCTCTGGCCACGCAACCAGCCCGGCATCAGAGCGCTAAGCCGCCCGGGAACCTAGACTCTTCAGTAACCATCGAAGGACAAGTATGAGCAACGCACGCACGCCAGGCATCGCTACGGTCGCCGAGGCAATTCAGGCAATTCGGGCAGGGCGACCCGTTATTGTCGCCGACAATGAAGATCGCGAAAACGAGGGCGATGTGATTCTCTCCGCCGAACTCGCGACTCCCGAGTGGATCGCGTGGACAGTTCGACGTTCTTCAGGCCTGCTCTGCGCGCCCATGTCGAACGAGGTTGCCGATCAACTCGACCTCCCCATGATGGTCGCGCGCAATGAAGACGTACGCGGAACCGCATACACGGTAACCGTTGATGCGGCGCAGGGTGTGACGACCGGCATCAGCGCGAGCGATCGTGCCACGACAGTGCGCGCACTCGCAAACCCCGCTGCGGTTCCAGAGGACGTCAACCGGCCAGGGCACGTGCTTCCGCTTCGCGCTGTTGACGGAGGCGTGCGCGAGCGCGACGGTCACACCGAGGCTGGCGTCGAGCTCATGAAGCTCGCGGGTCTCGCACCCGTTGCCGTAATCGCTGAGATCGTCGCTGGAGACGGCGAGATGATGCGCCTCCCTGAGCTCATTGAGGTGGGGGCCGCTGAAAACGTGCCGGTGATCACTATCGAGCAGCTCATTGAGCACCTCAACGAAGTGGATCCACACGGAGCACCCGACGCGGCTCAGCACAGCAGCTCAGTGCGCCACCCGCGCAGGGTGAGTCTCCGCGCCGATGCGCTCCTCCCCACTGAACACGGCGAGTTTCGCGCTCTCGCTTACCGGGATCGCCGGGCAGGCGTCGACCATATCGCCCTTGTCGCACGCACGCCCGACGGCGAAATGCCTGGCAATGGCGCGCTCGTGCGTGTGCACTCAGAGTGCATCACCGGTGAGGCGTTTGGATCGCTCAAGTGCGAGTGCGGGCCGCAGCTTGATGCCGCGATGGACCTTGTGCACGAGCGTGGCGGCGTCATCGTATACCTCCGCGGGCATGAGGGGCGCGGCATTGGCCTCGCGAATAAACTTCGTGCGTACCAGCTGCAAGATCAGGGCAGTGACACGCTTGACGCGAACCTCGCGCTCGGCTTTCCGGGCGACGCCCGCGACTACACGGCCGCCGCCGGCATCCTCCAAGATCTCGGCATCACCGACGTCCGCCTCCTCACGAACAACCCCGACAAGGTGTCACAGCTTGAAGCGCAGGGACTCACCGTGACAGATCGAGTGCCATTGTTTGTCGGTGTCACGAACGAGAATCGCGGATACCTGCAGGTGAAGCGCGATCGCATGGGCCACGAGTTGCCCGACGGTGAGTTGTAAGACACCGAATTGTAAAACGGAGAACTTAAGGAGCACATGATGAGTGGAGCAGGAGCCCCCAACCTTTCCGTTGACACGAACGGGCTGCGTGTCGCGGTGATCGCTGGAAGCTGGCATCCCCAGATCATGGATGGACTGATTGCTGGCGCACAGGAGACCATCGCCGCAGCTGGAGCGGAACAGGCACTGTTCCGGGTTGCTGGCGCATTCGAATTGCCACCGCTCGCCCAGGCCGCACTCGCACCGGCTGATGCGGGCGGTGGCGGGTTCGATGCCGCGGTCTGCTTGGGAATCATTATTCGTGGCGGTACCCCGCACTTCGAGTACATCGCGACTGCGGTTACCGACGGCCTCACGCGGGTGCAACTTGACGCGGGTAAACCTGTCGGCTTCGGGGTACTCACCACCGATGATGAGCAACAGGCCCTCGATCGCGCGGGGCTCGATGGATCCTCGGAATCGAAGGGTCGTGAGGCAGCCGAGGCGGCCCTCCACCTTGCGGTACAACTGCGCGCTATATAGGGCTAGGCACCTCGGGTGAATTTCCCAGGGACCGCGCATGGGTCATCGGTACAGTAAAACCGTGCCAAGACCCGCATCCACAGGCCCTCGAGCGTCTCTCAAGCAGCTGCTTCCGTATCTTTTCGAGCAGCGCGGCAAGCTCGCATTCATCATCGTGTTGAGTCTCGTCGGGGCGCTCGTATCTCTCGCGCAACCGCTGCTTGTCGGGCAGGTCATTGATCGGGTGCAAAAGTCGCTCCCGCTCGGCATGCTCGTCGCCGCGCTCGTGGTGATCGTGCTCATCAGCGCCTTGATTAATAGCTATCAGCACTACCTGTTGCAGACAATGGGTGAGGGCGTGGTCTTAAGTTCCAGGCGCCGACTCATTTCGAAGATTTTGCACCTCCCCATCTCTGAGTTTGATCGCCGCCGCACCGGCGATCTGGTGTCACGCATTGGGTCAGACACGACGCTCTTGCGCGCCGTGCTCACGCAGGGGCTCGTGGAGGCAGTGGGCGGCTCACTCTTGTTCGTTGGTGCACTCATCGGCATGCTCATCATCGACCCGTTCCTCTTTCTCATCACATTTGCCATCGTGGCGGTCTCACTCGTCGTCGTCGTGCTACTGGCGGCGCGAATCCGCCCGGCGGTTGCACGTTCACAAGAGAAGGTCGGTGACCTCGCCGCCGCGGTTGATCGCGCGATCGGATCGATGCGCACGATCCGCGCGGCCGGCGCCGCAGAGCGCGAACGAGTCGCTATCGAGTCACAGGCTGAAGAGGCCTACGGGTTTGGTATTCGTGTTGCCCGCATCTCAGCATTGATCGTGCCGGTCTCGTTCATTGCGTTGCAGGTGTCGATGCTCGCCGTGCTCGGATTTGGTGGGTTTCGCGTTGCATCGGGCGCGATCAGCGTCGCCCACCTCGTCACCTTCATCATCTTTCTGTTCATGATGATCATGCCGCTCGGGCAGGCATTCGGCGCGTTCACCGCGGTGAACCAGGCGCTCGGTGCACTCGGCCGTATCCAAGAGATCGACTCGCTCCCCACCGAAACCGCGAGAGACCCCGAGTTGTCGCCCACCGGCAGCATTGCCTCGTTGGAGGTCTCAACGGTTGAACTCGCCCCAGCGATCCGCTTCTCAGACGTGGATTTTTCGTATCGCTCGGCAGCCCCCGACCGTGTCGATGCGCGCGATCTCGTACGCGGATCAGGCCGCGCCGCGCGCCGAGATGCCGAGGCTGCGCCAGCTCCCATCATCGAAACTCCCGTGTTGCGGGGGGTGTCGTTCGAGGTGCCACGCGGCTCCCGCGTCGCGCTCGTCGGGCCATCTGGGGCTGGCAAGTCGACCGTGCTCGGGCTCGTCGAACGTTTCTATGACCCAGATGCTGGCGAGATTGAGCTCTATGGTGCAGATCTGCGTACCCTCGATCGGGCTGAGCTTCGTGGGCAGCTTGGCTATGTTGAGCAGGACGCTCCGGTGCTCGCCGGGACACTTCGCGACAATCTGCTCCTCGCATCCCCCGAAGCGACCGATGCTGCCTGCGAACGCGTGCTTCGTGCGGTGAACCTCGGCGGACTGCTCGACCGAACGGCGCAGAACCTTGCGGGTGCGACCGGGGTGCCGAGCTCGGGGCTCGATGCGCAGGTCGGCGAGAACGGCATCATGCTCTCGGGCGGCGAGAAGCAGCGCCTCGCGATTGCGCGCGCGCTGCTCACCGCTCCCCCGATTCTGCTGCTCGATGAGTCGACGGCATCGCTCGACGGTGTGAATGAGCGCCTCATGCGCGATGCGCTCGACTCAGTCTCGACGGGGCGCACGCTCATCGTGATCGCGCACCGTCTGTCGACCGTCGTTGACTCCGACAAGATCATCGTCATTGACGAGGGTCGCGTGATCGGCGAGGGTACGCACGCAGAGCTTGTCGATTCGGTGCCGCTCTACCGCGAACTCGCGCAGCACCAACTGCTCGTGCCGAAAGACACGTAGCCCTCTCCGTCACAGGTGGCGGTGGCCCGGCAAGTGCGCTTGTTCGCCGTCGTGGTCGAAGATGGTCAGCAATTCGGCTGTTCCGTCGTGCGCTTCGATGCGATGCGGGGTCATCGTCGAAAACTCGACGGCTTGACCCGGGTGCACGAGAATCGTCCTGGTTCCGAGCTGGAGCCGCACGATTCCACTGAGCACGGTAAACCACTCATACCCGGGATGCACCTGCGGACCCGCGTGCTCACGATCTTCAGTGACTCGCATCTTCGCAATCGTCACGCCTCGCCGGTCGCGCTCTCGAGACAGCAACCAATACGTCGTTCCCCCGGCAGATTCGGGTTCTGGGCGAATCACCACGTCTTCATCACCTTCGGGCTCCACAAGTTGGTCGAGTGAGGTGCCGAGCGCCTTCGCGATTGCGACGAGCTGTTCGAGCGCGATCCGCTGCTGCCCCGTCTCAATGCGACTGATTGTTGACGGTGAGAGATAGCAACGAGCCGCGAGCGTGTCGAGGGTCCAGCCTCGTGCGAGGCGCAACCCACGAATGCGCTGGCGAACAATGAGTTCTGTGTCTTCTTGCGTCATATGCAAGAGTCTATGCATAGATCGGGAATGGTGGGTAGCGTTTTCACCATGACGAACCAACACCAGACACCAAACATTGAAGCTGACGTCGCCGTGCTCGGCGGCGGATCAGCCGGGCTTGCTGCCGCGATTGCCCTCGCCCGTTCCTTGCGCTCAGTAGTGGTCATTGACGGGGGCGAACCTCGCAATGCGCCCGCCGAAGGCGCACACAATGTACTCGGCCAAGAAGGCATCTCACCGCTCGAACTCCTTGCCCGTGGGCGAGCCGAAGCAGAGTCCTATGGCGTGCAGTTTGTATACGGGCAGGCGACGGGGCTGACGGGCGAGATCGATGATTTTTCGGTCGAAGTAGCCACCAACGAATCAGCACCCAGCGCGGATGGGCGCGGGACCCAGCAAGTCCAGGCGCGACGAGTAGTGCTCGCAACAGGTCTTATTGACGACCTCCCGGACATTCCTGGCGTCGAAGCCGGATGGGGCCGCACCGTGCTGCACTGCCCGTTCTGCCACGGGTGGGAAGTGCGCGGCCAGCGCATTGCGATCCTCACCCGCGACGAAGTCGCACTCCACCAAGCACTGCTGTTTGGCCAATTGAGCGACCAGGTGACCGTGTTCCTGCACGATGCTCCCGACCCAACGGATGAGCAGAGTGAGCAGCTTGCGGCGCTGGGCGTCTCGGTCGTGCGCCCAAGGGTTGAGCGGCTCGTCATGGAGGGCGTGAACGTACGCGGGGTGGAGATCGAGGGCGGGCAGGTCTTTGCCGCCGATGCCGCCGTTGTTGTTCCGAAGTTCAACGCACGGACAGCACTCTTCGAATCCTTGGGTGGCATCCCCGAAGCCACTCCATTTGGTACCCAGATACCTGCTGACCCGCGAGGTCAGACGAGCGTTTCGGGAGTCTGGGCAGCGGGGAATGCCAATAACCCCATGGCCATGGTCGTAGCCTCCGCGGCATCAGGTGTGACGGTCGGGTCTGCGATACACGGTGACCTCGCAATGGCTGAGCTCACCACGGCTGTCGCCGAGCGCCGCCTCGCCACGGTCTAACGCTGTGCTCCCGGGCATTACACCAGCACAGCTGCAACGGCCTGTAGCGCCTCGCGCACGGCAACAATGCCCGGGTGCGAGCCGCCGGCGGCACGGGCGGCGGTGAAGAGCGTGCGGCGTGGGTCGCCTGCAAGCGGCACCTCGCGAAGTTTGCTGGCGGATCCGATCTGCACGAGACCGGGAAGAATCGCGACAGCGTTACCCGATTCGATCAGTTTCACGTGTGCCTGGAGGTCTGCGGTTTCGTAACGCACGTCGGGTTCGAAGCCAGCAACGCGGCAGGCTTGCTCTGCCCAGTGGCGTGATGCCGCTCCGCGCGGCTCCATCACCCACGGAAGCGATGCCGCGTGCTCGATCGAGGTGACCGCTTCGAACGCGGGGTCTGTATCGTTTGCGGGAACGCAAAGATTGATTGAGTCGCTCGTAAGCGGTTCTCGGTCGAGCCCCGCGAAGTGCGGTGCCGCATGGCCTGGATACTGCTCTGCAACGACGAGATCGAAGCCGCGCGCCCAGGTCTCCCTCAGTGCGATCTCGGGTTCGTACTGCACCATCTCAACCCTGAGCAATGGGTAGTCAGACCTGAGGCTGTGTAGCGCCTGGGGCATGATCGAGAGCACCGCGGTCTGAAACACTGCGACCCGCAACGTGCCAGACACTTCGGCGTGCCGGCGATGCAGTGCGGCCTCCGCGTGTTCGAGCCCGGCGAGCAGTTGCTCGGTTTCCCCGACGAGCGCTTCGGCTGCCGCCGTGAGCTCGAGCGTGCGCCCGACCTTCCGCATGAGCGGCACACCGGCCTCTCGCTCAAGCAACGAGAGCTGCTGTGACACCGCTGACGGGCTGTAGTTCAGCGCCTCAGCAACGGCGACGACCGTGCCGCGCGCCGAAAACTCCCACAATAGGCGCAATCGCTTCATTTCCAGCATGCCAACCCCATTCAGCAATCATTCGTATTTACTTAATGATATCTCGTAGATACTATCGCTGTACTTCATGCTCCATCGGATCCACACTGGAGGCAGAGCGCCGCGCAGAAAGCGGCCGACCGCACCCGGCTGCATGCACGGGAACGCACTCGTGAACACACCGTGAACGTAGGAGAATCGTGAGCACTACCCAGACCGTCACCAGCGCAGCTACTCGCCCTCAGGATCTCGCAGACGAGGCAATTGCTCTCGTGCGCCGCTGGTTGAGTGAAGCGGCCGAGATTCCGACCGATGCCTCTGGTGAGCGTTTAGCCGGCGTGCTGCGCGACCCGAACGGTCTCGACTTCACGGTCGGCTTTGTCGATGGTGTGGTGCGCCCGGAAGATCTTGATGTCGCCGCGAAGAAGCTCAAAGAGCTCGTGCCCCTCACCCCGCAGTTCCTCCCCGGCGTCATGCGCGGCGCAATCGGGCTTGGCGGAGCATTTGCGAAGCCTCTCCCCGGCGTCGTAGTGCCAATCGCACGCAAGGTGCTGCGCGAAATGGTGAGCCACCTCATCGTCGACGCCACAGATTCGAAGCTTGGGCCGGCAATCAAGAAGATCAAGCGCGACGGCGTGCGCCTGAACATCAACCTGCTTGGCGAAGCGATTCTTGGCGAGCACGAAGCTGAGCGCCGACTCGCGGGCACCCATGCTTTGCTCGAACGCGACGACGTCGACTACGTGTCGATCAAGGTTTCTTCGACCGTCGCGCCGCACAACCATTGGTCGTTCGACGAGGCGATCGTCAAGATCCAGGATCATCTCGTTCCCCTATTCGAACGCGCTGCGGCGAAGAGCCCGAACAAGTTCATCAACCTCGACATGGAGGAGTTCAAGGACCTGGCGCTCACCCTTGAGGTGTTCACCAAGATTCTCGACCGGCCCGAGTTCTTGAATCTCGAGGCTGGCATCGTGCTCCAGGCGTACCTTCCCGATGCGCTTGGTGCAATGGTCCACTTGCAAGAGTGGTCTGCGAAGCGCGTCGCTCGCGGCGGTGCTCCCATCAAGGTGCGCCTCGTGAAGGGCGCGAACCTGCCCATGGAACTCGTTGAGGCGGCAGTGCATGGCTGGCCCGCAGCTACCTGGGGCACCAAGCAAGACAGCGACACGAGCTACAAGGCCGTGCTCGATTATGCCTTGCACCCTGAGCGCATCAAGAATTTGCGCGTTGGCATCGCCGGCCATAACCTCTTCGACATCGCCCTCGCCTGGCTGCTCGCGAAGAGCCGCGGCGTGCAAGACGGCATCGACTTTGAGATGCTGCTCGGCATGGCTACGGGCCAGGCTGAAGCTGTGCGCCGCGAGGTTGGGTCGCTCTTGCTTTACACCCCGGTGGTGCGCCCCGAAGAGTTCGATGTCGCGATCTCGTACCTCATTCGTCGTCTCGAAGAGGGCGCGAGCCACGAGAACTTCATGTCGGCGGTCTTCGAGCTCAACGACAGCGACGAGCTCTTCGAGCGCGAGAAGGATCGCTTCTTGGCGTCGCTGGGCGACCTCGACACGATCACTGGCGACGGTACCGACGCGAGTCTTGACGTGCCCCCGTCGAATCGACAGCAGGATCGTCGCACGACGAACCCAGAACTCGACAACGTGGCTGTGTCTGTGCGAACCGAGGCCGGCTTCTTGGGCTTCGAGAACACACCAGACACCGACCCTGATCTTGCGGGCAACCGGGAATGGGGACGCGGCATTGCCTCGCGCATGATCGACTCGAAGCTCGGCGTCGACGCGGTGGCAGCAGCTCACGTGAACGACGAGGCGACGCTGAACGAGGTCATCGAGCGCGGCCTCGCCGCTGCCGATTCGTGGCAGGCGCTCGGCGCCAACGAGCGCGCCCGCATTCTGCACCGCGCCGGCATCATCATGGAGCACCGTCGTGGTGACCTCCTCGAGGTCATGGGCGCAGAGTGCGGCAAGACCCTGGATCAGGGCGACCCTGAGGTGAGCGAGGCAATCGACTTCGCTCATTACTACGCATCACTCGGCCAAGAGGCCGCGAAGGTTGACGGCGCGCAGTACGTGCCGCAGAAACTTATCGCGGTGATTCCGCCGTGGAACTTCCCGGTCGCCATTCCCGCCGGCGGCACGCTCTCGGCGCTGGCGTCTGGCGCATCGGTGATCATCAAGCCGGCGACCCAGGCTGCCCGGTCTGGCGCGGTCATGGTCGAGGCTTTGTGGGAGGCGGGAGTTCCGAAGGATGTACTCCAGCTCGTTCAGTTCCCCGAACGCTCACTCGGGTCAAAGCTTGTGGCAGACCCGCGCGTCGATCGCCTCATCCTCACAGGCGCCTACGAAACCGCCGTCGCGTTCCGCGAGCTTCGTGAGGATCTCCCGATTCTCGCCGAGACGAGCGGCAAGAACGCGATCATCGTCACCCCGAACGCCGACTTCGATCTCGCTGCTCGCGACGTAGCCCAGTCAGCGTTTGGTCACGCAGGCCAGAAGTGTTCGGCAGCATCGCTCGTCGTGCTCGTCGGCTCGGTTGCGACCTCGAAGCGGTTCCGCGGCCAGCTGCTTGATGCGATTAGTTCGATGAAGGTCGGCACCCCCGAAGACCTCCGCACACAGGTCGGCCCGGTCATTGCGGCACCGTCTGGCAAGCTGCTTCGCGGTCTCACGACGCTCGGGGCCGGTGAGCGGTGGACGATCCAGCCTGCCCCGCTCGACTCCGACAGCCCACTCGCGCTCGATGGCAAGGGCGAGAACAAGCTGTGGAGCCCGGGAGTGCGCGAAGGCGTGAAGCGTGGATCCGAATACCACCTCACCGAATACTTCGGCCCGATTCTTGGCGTCATGACAGCGAAGACCTTGGATGATGCAATCGACATGGTGAACGACATCGATTACGGTCTCACGAGCGGCCTCCACTCCCTCGACGCCGATGAGCTCTCGCTGTGGCTACGCCGCATCGAGGCGGGCAACCTCTACGTGAACCGCGGCATCACCGGCGCGATCGTGCAACGGCAGCCGTTTGGCGGCTGGAAGAAGTCGGCGATCGGCGCAGGAACGAAGGCTGGCGGCCCGAACTACCTCCACGGCCTTGGCGCGTGGCAAGACGCGAAAGTGTCGCAAGACCTTCGCGCCCCGCTCAACCGCGCCGCAGGCATTCTCACTGCAGCTGAGCAGTCGGGTGTTACGGGCGATGAACTCGCCTGGCTGCGCGCGGCCCTCGGGAGTGACGCAAGCGCGTGGGAGTCAGAGTTCGGTGTCGCGCGCGACGCGACGGGCCTCGGCGTGGAGCGGAACATTCTGCGCTACCTCCCCGTGCCGGTGACGGTGCGGATGGCGGCGGATGCGCCAACGCACCATGTCGCACGCGAACTCGCAGCTGCGGCGAGCGCAAAGGGCGCGGTCACGGTGAGTACGCCAACCGCGTTGCCGCAGCCACTCGTTGCCGCCGCGCAGCGCCTCGGCTTTGCGGTGCGTTACGAGGATGATGCAGCGTGGAAGGCGCATGTCGAGCAGCTCGCAGCGAAGGAGGGGCCGCATGCAGGTGCGCGCATTCGTGTCGTCGCTGGTGCGTCACGCGACGCGATCGTAGCTGCGGTCTATGCAGCAAGCGGCGGTAAGCCCGATGTCGCCGTGTACGGCAACCCGGTCGTGTCTGCCGGTCGCGTGGAGATGCTCCCGTATTTCCACGAGCAGGCAGTGTCGATCACGGCGCACCGTTTTGGTACACCGAATCACCTGTCTGACGCAGTGATCTAGCCTGCGCGGGCTGGTCAGACCACATGGAATGGCCAGTCCCCGTAGGCTAACCCCCAAGACGAATCACCTGAATTCCACAGAAATGATGAAGGAGGACGAAGATGTCTGACCAGGTTTGGCTCTACATTGCACTCGGCGTGTATTTCGCCGCGATGCTACTCATCGGTTATGTCGCGTATCGAAAGACTTCGGGCCACGAGGGCTACATGCTCGCTGGTCGCGGGCTTCCGCCCTGGGTTGCAGCCCTCAGCGCGGGCGCATCTGACATGTCTGGCTGGCTCATCATGGGGCTTCCCGGTGCGATTTATCTCACCGGCCTCATTGAGGGGTGGATCGCAGTCGGGCTCACACTCGGCGCCTACCTCAACTGGCTCGTGGTCGCTCCGCGCCTCCGCGCATACACGCAGGTTTCCAAGAACTCGATTACGCTCCCAAGCTTCTTCGAGAACCGCACACGCGATAAGACACGGTCACTTCGCATTGTGTCGAGTGTCATCATTCTCGTGTTCTTTACGCTCTACATCTCGTCGGGCATGGTTGCGGGTGGCGTGTTCTTTGAGAGCTCATTTAATGGCGACTACATCTGGGGCATGATCCTCGTCACCGTAGTGACGCTCGGGTACACGCTCTTCGGTGGCTTCTTGGGCGCCTCACTCACCGACGTGGTGCAGGGGCTTATGCTTCTCGTTGCGGTCATCATCGTTCCTGTCGCCGCGGTTGTTGCAGTGGGGGGATTTGGTGAGGCAATGTCACTCGTGAAAGAGCTGAACCCCAGCCACTTCGACGTCCTCGGCGGCACCGGCCTCACTTCGGTCACGCTCATTGGCATACTCTCGGGCCTCGCGTGGGGCCTCGGCTACTTCGGCCAGCCACACATCGTTGTTCGTTTCATGGCCCTTCGCAAACCAGAAGATGCGAAGAGCGCCCGGAGGATCGGGGTCACCTGGCAGATCGTATCGCTCTCGGGCGCCGTGTTCTCAGGCCTCATCGGCGTCGCCTACGTCGCCAAGAACAACATCGACCTTGGAAACCCCGAGACGATTGTGCTTGTGCTGTCGCAGGCGCTACTGCATCCACTCGTTGCCGGTCTCGTACTTGCCGCAGTACTGGCCGCAATCATGAGCACCTTCTCGAGCCAGCTCATTGTGTGTTCCTCGGCACTCGTCGAAGATATCTACAAGGTGCTCAAGAAGACTCCGCCGGCCGAGAAGACACTCGTACTTTTGGGGCGCGTCTGCGTGCTCGGAGTTGCGATCGTTGCGATGATCCTCGCGATTACTCCGAACGATTCGATCCTGGGTCTCGTGAGCTTTGCGTGGGCTGGCTTCGGCGCCGCATTCGGCCCCGTGGTGATTCTCAGCCTGTACTGGCGCAAGCTCACCAACTGGGGTGCGCTCACAGCAATGATCGTGGGAACCATTACCGTATTCGCATGGGGCGCAGCTCAGGGCGGTCTCTTCGATCTGTACGAACTACTTCCGGGCTTCGTCTTCGCGATGATCGCCGCAGTGGTGGTCAGCCTGATGACGTACAAGCGAAATGAGGAAGTTGAAGGCGAGTTCACGACAACCCAGTCGCTGATGATTCCGGCTGGCAAACGCTAAGCTTCCCCAGCGAACAAATTTGAGTTACCGGGCTGAGGGTCTCGCGCACCGCGTGAGGCCCTCAACCTGTGCCCCACACACTTCAGCAGAACGAGAACGATATGAGCAGCGCTGCCCCACGCACCTGGATCCGCACCACCGACTACCACACGAGCGGTGAGCCATTTCGCATCGTTCACTCTGACGTGCCGGCACTCCCAGGTGCGACCGTCGGCGAGCGACGCGTCGCCGCAATTGCGAATGCGGGGGGCGTTGACGACCTGCGTGCGCTGCTCTGCAATGAGCCGCGCGGGCACGCCGACATGTTTGGCGGTTTCATCGTGCCAGCCGACGACGCTGGCGCAGATCTCGGGGTGCTCTTCTGGCACAAGGACGGCTTCTCGACCGCGTGCGGGCACGGCACGATCGCGCTCGGAGTGTGGGCAACCGACACAGGTCTCGTTGAGAGCAACCCGAACGGTGTGACGGAGGTCACGATCGATGTGCCATCGGGCCGCGTGGCTGCCCTTGTTGAGCGCAGCGACGGAAAGCTCGTCGGTGCGACGTTTCGCAACGTTGCCTCGCACGTCATCAAGCGCGGCATCAAGCTGCGCACCTCACGCGGCGATGTCACCATCGACATGAGTTTTAGCGGAGCAATCTACGCGTCTGTCCGCGCGTCAGAGCTCGGTCTCACAGTCGATCCCGCAAACTACACCGATCTCATAGCGCTTGGCCGCGAGATCAAGTGGGCGCTCAACGAATCTCCGGAGGCTCAGCACGCCGACGACCCCAGGCTTTCCGGCGTGTACGGCACCATCATTTGGGATGATCTAGGTCGCAATGCGGCAGGTCCGATCCAACGCAACATCACCGTCTTTGCCGATGGCGAGGTGGATCGCTCCCCCTGCGGCTCGGGCACCGGCGCGCGCGTCGCGCTACTCGCCGACGACGGAACTCTCAGAGCCGACGAGACGCTTGAGCACCGATCCATCGTCGACACCGTGTTTCACGCGAGGTGGGACTCAGGTGCAAACCGAATCGACGGCACCGCCACGGTCATACCGAGCGTCACCGGCACCGCCTACCTCACGGGCGAGCAAAGCTTCACGCTCGACCCAGCCGACACCCTCGGCACCGGGTTCACGCTGCGGTAGTTCTGTAGCTCTGTTATTCCGTAGCTCTACACCGTCCACCTACACAAGTCCGAAGTTCTACGCTGTTCCGAATGATTCGGGCGGCGTTTCTTCGGAGCTGTGCAGAACTTCGGCGTAGCAACCAGGCCATCGACCCGCCACTATTCCCCTCGCGCCTCTTTCCATGCTAATCTGTGCAATGTCACACCTCATAAAGTGTAACGCTAGGGACGGGATACCGCTCCCGCCTCCTCTACAGCCCTCCGAAAGGATTCTCAATGACCGAGAAGAAGCCATGGCATGGCGTCATCGTTGCGTCCGCCCTTCCCTTCAAGGAAGATCTCTCTGTTGACTACGACAAGTTCGCAGAACACGTACAGTTCCTCGCAGCAAACGGTTGCGACGGTATCGCACCGAACGGCTCGCTCGGCGAGTACCAGAACCTCACCGAGGCCGAGCGTGCCAAGGTCATTGAAGTCGCGGTTGACGCAGCACCCGAGGGCTTCTCGGTTATGGCAGGCACCGGCGCATACGGTGCAATGGAGTCACTCCACTGGGCAGAACAGGCGGCAAAGGCCGGCGCTGATTGCGTCATGCAGCTCCCCCCGAACACCTTCCGTGCGAACCACGAGCAGGTCAAGCACCACTACGCAACGGTAGCGAAGGCAGGCCTGCCGATCGTCGGGTACAACAACCCGCTCGACACCAAGGTCGACCTCATCCCGTCACTCATCGCTGAGATTCACGAAGCTGGCCACATGGTTGGTGTCAAGGAGTTCACGGGCGACCCCCGCCGCATCTACGAAATCCAGGAGCTTGCTCCGACGATGGACATCCTCATCGGTACCGACGACAGCGTGCTCGAGGTCGGCATCGCTGGCGCCGTCGGCTGGGTTGCTGGTTACCCGAACGCTATCCCACAGGCAACAGTTGAGCTCTTCAAGCTCTCAACCTCGGGCAATGTCCAAGATCTCGAGCGCGCAAAGGTGATCTACCGCGATCTCCACAGCCTGCTTCGCTGGGACACGAAGACCGAGTTCGTCGAGTCGATTAAGCTTTCGATGGACGTACTTGGCCTCTACGGCGGCCCGTGCCGCCCGCCACGTTTGCCGCTCGCCAAGGAGGTCGCCGATCAGATCATCGCCGACACCGAGGCCGCCGCGGCAAAGGGCTACGGCAAGTAGTCCGAAAGCAAGCACAGGGCTACGGCAAGTAGCCCACGCAGTACGAATAACAACACTGGATCACTCCGAAGGGCTTCACGCTCATGCGCACCTCCCGCGTTTACCACGCAGTTGACTCGCACACCGAGGGCATGCCGACCCGCGTCATTACTGGCGGGGTCGGCGTGTTTCCCGGCGCCACGATGGCCGAGCGCCGCACGTGGTTTATGGAGAACAACGACGAGTTGCGCGAGCTCTTGATGTTCGAGCCGAGAGGCCATGCCTCGATGAGCGGCGCGATTTTGCAGCCGCCCACAAGAGCAGACGCTGACTGGGGTGTGTTGTACATCGAGGTGTCCGGCGTCCTGCCCATGTGTGGGCACGGCACCATCGGGGTGGCCACGGTGTTGGTTGAGACGGGCATGGTCGAGGTGCACGAGCCGGTCACGACGATTCGCCTCGATACCCCGGCTGGCCTCGTTATCGCCGAGGTGCAGGTGAACGATGGTCGGGCCGAGCAGGTCACCATCACGAATGTGCCCTCATATGCGGATCGGCTAGACGCGCAGGTCGAAGTTCCCGGCCTCGGCACCGTCAATTACGACCTCGCGTTCGGCGGTAACTTTTACGCGATTGTGAAGCTCGAAGAATTCGGTATTGAGTTCCGTGAGGATCGCACAAACAAAGACGAGCTACTCGCAGCCGGTCTCGCGATTATGGACGCCATTAACGAGGCAGACGAACCCGTGCACCCGGAGCGAACCGACATTCGCGGCTGTCACCACGTCTATCTCGAGGCACCCGGGTCGACCGCCGAGCACTCACGCCACGCGATGGCCATCTACCCCGGCTGGTTTGACCGCTCTCCCTGCGGCACCGGCACGAGCGCGCGCATGGCGCAGCTGCACGCACGCGGCGAACTCGCGCTCGACACAGACTTCATGAATGATTCATATATCGGCTCCCGGTTTATCGGGCGCCTCGTTGAGGAAACCGAGGTGGCGGGCCGCAAGGCAGTAATTCCGACCATCACCGGTCGCGCGTGGATCACGGGCACGGCGCAATATTTCCTCGATCCAACTGACCCGTTCCCCAGGGGGTTTTTGCTGTGAGTATCTCGTTCTTTGACGCAGCCGAGGTGGAGCGCATTCTCCCTCTCGGAAGTGCCATGGATGCGCTTGAAGAAGCGCTTCGCGGTGACGCGAACGGGGTGAGCATCAACCCAGAGAATGACGGACCGCGATTGTTTAGCGATGCACCCGACGGAGAGTTTCTCCTCATGCCCGCGCAAGGGCCAAAGTTTTCTGGTGTCAAGGCGCTCACGGTTGCACCGAACAACCCGGCGAAGGGGCTCGAGAAGATTCAGGGGCTGTACATTCTGTACTCTTCAGACGCGCTCGCCCCGGTCGCGGTACTTGAGGGGGCGAGCCTCACCGCGATCCGCACCCCCGCAGTGACCCTCTCTGCGGTGCGGCAGCTTGCGGCGCTCGCACCCGAAGGTTCTGAGATTCCCGCTGAACCCCGCGTGCTCATCTTCGGTGCGGGTGTGCAAGCACTCAGCCACGCACGCGCGGCCGCAGTCGTCTTCCCCAATGCATCGTTCGACATTATTGGCCGTCGCCCCGAGCGCGTGACCGAACTCATTACGGGCCTTGCCGCAGCCACCGAGACCGCATCAGCTCACGTCACCGATCGCACCAATGACGCAGACAACGCCGTGCGCGAGGCCGATGTCATCATCTGTGTGACGAGCACAGCCACCCCATTGTTCGATGGACTTCTCGTGCAAGACCACGCGATCGTGGCAGCCGCCGGAACGCACGGTCACGAGCGCCGCGAAATTGACGACGCCCTCGTGAATCGCTCAGACGTGTTCGTTGAGGGGCGCGCTTCAGCGCAACGCGAGAACGGAAACCTTGCGACCGCGTACACGGAGCAGGACTGGGTGGATCATCCACCCGCAAACCTTCAGGACCTTGCTCGGGGCCAAGCGACTCGCACACCAGGTAAGCCCGCGTTCTACACAGGGGTAGGAATGTCGTGGGAAGATTTGGTGTGTGCGTCAGCAATCGCTACGGCAGAAACCGATAGGGAGTCATAATGTCGAGTCTCGCCAGTCAACTCACCCCACTCGAACGCCCTCGCAATCTCCGAGAGACGGTGCTTGATCAGCTACGCGCTGCCATCATCACTGGCGAGTTGGCTGAGGGTACCGTGGTGTCTGCTCCGGTCATCGGTCAGGCGCTTGGCGTCTCGGCCACGCCGGTGCGCGAGGCGATGATGGATCTCGCCCGCGAAGGGCTGGTCGAGACGATAAAGAACAAGGGCTTTCTCATTACCCAGATGAGTGAGAAGGAACTCGACGACCTTGCGGCCGTACGGCTGCTGGTCGAGCCCCCGTCGATGCACGCCGTGATCGGCAATATTCCCGAAGCGGCATTTGTCGAACTCGATGGGATCTCCGACGAGTGTGTGCACGCCGCGGAGGTCGAAGACCTGCGCGCATATCTCAGCCTTGACCGCGAACTGCACGCACAGATCCTGAGCTTCACTGGGAACCCGCAGCTCGTGGAACTCGCGACATCACTCCGTATTCGCACCCGCATGTACGGGCTCGCAGCGCTCGCGCGCAAGGGCCATCTTGCTGCCTCCGCACGCGAGCATCACGCGCTCATCCAGCTGCTTCGCGACGGTGATGGCGCTGGCGCTGAGCAGCTCATGCGTGAACATATCGGGCATGCCCGTGAGATCTGGGCAACCGGTAACGCATGAGTCGACCAGTCGACGTCGTTGTGATCGGCGCGGGAATTATTGGCGCAGCAACGGCATATTTCGCGACCCTTCAGGGACTCACTGTGACCGTAGTCGAGCGCGGGCTTCCCGCAAGCGGCACGACCTCTCGCTGCGAGGGAAACATCCTTGTCTCTGACAAAGAGCGCGGGCCCGAGCTTGAACTCATGCAGTATTCGCTTGATGTATGGAAGGGCGAGCTCGCAGAGTTCGGGCACCTGTGGGAGTTCGAGTCGAAGGGCGGCATCATCGTTGCGTCCCGGGAGACAAGCCTCACCTCGCTCGCGCGGGTCACAACATCCCAGCGCGCACACGGCATCGTGGCAGAACAACTCGATGCTTCGGCGCTCCGTGACCTCGAGCCCAACATCACCGACCGCGCGCTCGGCGCAGCGTTCTACCCCGAAGACAGCCAGGTACAGCCGATTCTTGCTGCTTCGCACCTTTTGCGTCTCGCACGGGATCGCGGTGCGAAGCTCGTCACGCACGCGCCAGTCACCGAGCTGTTGCGGGGCGGTACAACAGACGCCGAACGGGTCGTCGGCGTGCGTACCCCGAAGGGCGACTTCCACGCCGCGAACGTCGTGAACACGGCGGGCACCTGGGCGCCCGAGGTCGCGTCACTTGCGGGCGTGAACGTACCCGTGAACCCGAGGCGCGGCTTCGTGCTTGTCACCGAGCCGCTCCCCCCGATGGTGCACCACAAGGTGTACGCGGCGGAATACATTGACAATGTGGGAAGTGGTGACGCTTCGCTGCAGGCGTCACCGGTCGTCGAGGGTACGCCTGCAGGTACGATTCTCATCGGATCGAGCCGCGAGCGAATCGGCTTTGACACCACGGTGAGCCCTGACGCCCTCCGCCTGATCGCGCAGAACGCGATTGAGCTCTTTCCCTTCCTGGAACACACCCGCATTCTGCGCCACTATCACGGGTTTCGCCCGTTCTGCCCAGACCACCTGCCAGTCATCGGACACGACCCGCGCGCTCCAGGCCTTTGGCACGCGAGCGGGCACGAGGGTGCCGGTATTGGGCTCTCCGTCGGCACCGGCAAGCTGCTCGGTCAGGCGCTTGCGGGGCTCGAACCAGACATGCCGCTCACCGCCTTTCGGCCCGAACGATTCGACGATCCCGGGCACCTTGATGGTCATTCACCCGAGGAGGACGCCACATGAGTCGACGCTCACAACCCGTAACGACTCCGAATACGCCGCAGGCCACGCCCCCGCGAGTCCAGGCCACATTCGAGGGCGAACTTATCGAAACTCGCGCAGGCTCAAGCGTCGCAGCAGCGCTCACGGAATCAGGTTGCAACGCTTGGCGCACCACAGCTGAGGGCAAGCCTCGAGGTCTCTTCTGCGGCATCGGGGTGTGCTTTGACTGCATCGTCGAGATTGACGGCGAGTCGGGGCAGCGGGCTTGCATGATCCCGCTCGAAGACGGGATGGATGTGCAGCGTCAGCGCTCTCGAACCGGTGAAGCAGGGGCCACCAAATGAACGCCATACGCACCACCGGCATGCGGCCCAGCTTCGATGTCGCCGTGGTCGGTGCGGGGCCTGCGGGTCTCGCGGCCGCGAATGCCGCGGCAGATCAGGATGCACGCGTCTTCGTCGTTGACTCCGCGGATCAGCCCGGTGGCCAGTATTGGCGACATCGCAGCGAGGCCGCCAATGTAGATGACGACGGTGCACTCCACCATGGCTGGGACGAGTACCTCGACCTGCGCCGAGTTTTCGACGCGCACATCAGTACAGGCAACATCACATTTGCACCACGCACGAGCGTGTGGATGACTCGCAAGCTCGCAGACAGCACCTTCGCCCTCGAACTCGCACCGAGCTGGGGCAAACCCGTGGGCCCCGCATCAGCCAGAGCCACGCGCCTCGTGCTCGCGACCGGCGGGTACGACCGACAGCTCCCGGTTCCTGGTTGGGATCTTCCAGGAGTCATGGCTGCCGGCGGCATTCAGGGTTTCACAAAGCAGAACGGCACGCTGCCAGGCAAGCGCTTTGTGATCGCCGGCACGGGCCCTTTCCTCCTCCCAGTTGCCGCGAACATCGTCGCCGCCGGTGGATCCGTCGCCGCGGTCTGCGAATCCGCGAATCTTACGGGCTGGCTCCCCCGCGCACACCGGGCAGCGGGTGTGCCTTCGAAGGGCATCGAGGGCGCGGTTTATGTGTGGACGTTCCTCAAACACCGCATTCCCTACCGCACGCGCACGGTAATCACCGAGATTCTCGGTTCGGATCATGTCACCGGTGTGCGCACCGCGAAGGTGCGCCAGAACGGCGAGGTCGTTTCAGGAAGCGAACGCGAAATCACCGGCATCGACGGCGTGGGGCTGGGCTGGGGCTTCACCCCGCAGCTCGAGCTTCCGCTCCAGCTCGGTGTCGATACGAGGGTCGACGCAGATGGCTCGCTCGTTGCCACGGTCGATGGCGCGCAGCACAGCTCAGTCGACGGTCTGCTGCTTGCCGGTGAGCTCACTGGCGTCGGAGGTGCGGTGCTCGCGGTACTCGAGGGCCGTATCGCAGGTAGGGTTGCGGGCGCCGAGGCGCAGGGTCGTAGCGCGGCGGATCGCGGTGTGGGTCCGAGCGCGTCAGAGCTCCGTGCGATCCATCGCCAGCGCAGCTTCGCCGAGGCGATGCACCTCGCCCATCCGATTCCGGCAGGCTGGCAAGATCGCCTCACGTCAGAGACAAACGTCTGCCGCTGCGAGGAGGTGACCGCAGGCGAGATCTGTGCGTCTCGCGAGACGCTCGCAGCTGTAGACCAGCGCACGCAGAAGGGGCTCACGCGTGCTGGCATGGGTTGGTGTCAGGGCCGAGTCTGTGGCTTCGCGGTGTCATCGCTCGCGGCAAACGGCGAGGCGGATCATGATTCGCTAGCGAGCGCCGCCAAGCGCCCGATCGCGCAGCCTCTCACCCTCGCGCAACTCGCAGCCCTCGACGATTAGTCTACAGGTCATCTCGTTTGTCCTCGTCTGGAATGACGACGGATACTGCTTCAGTCTCGGGAGTATCCAAGAGACCAGAACGTCGAAGTAGCGCACGAGTTTTGCTGTGGTTCGGGCTACCAAATACCTGTTGAGCTGTACCAGCTTCGACGATCTGGCCCTCGTCCATCACGATGATTCGATCGCCTATTTCCCGGGCAAACTGCATTTCGTGCGTGACAATAACCATCGTTGTGCCAGTCGCAGTGATTTTCTTGATGACCGCGAGCACTTCTCCCACTAGCTCAGGATCCAGTGCCGAAGTAGGTTCATCGAACAGCATCACGCTTGGCTCCATCGCCATTGCTCGCGCAATAGCCACACGCTGCTTCTGGCCTCCCGACAAACGAGACGGGTAGTTTTCCATCCGGTCCAGGAGTCCAACTTTCTGTAGAGCTGGAATTGCGCGCTCGCGAGCCACCTGCTTCGACAGCCTCTTCACATCGATGAGTGGAGCCATTACGTTCTCAAGTGCGGTCTTGTTCATGAAGAGGTTAAAGTGCTGGAAGACCATACCGATGTCGGTTCGTTTGCGAGCAGTTTCGCGTGCAGACTCAGACTGGAGCTTGCCTTCATGCTCGCGGTAACCAACCAGATGATCATTCACAAAAATGCGGCCTTCGTCAATCACCTCGAGCTTGTTGATACAACGCAGAAGGGTCGACTTCCCTGAGCCGCTTGACCCGATCAGCACAACCGTCTCACCGGCTTCAATGTCGAGGTCTATTCCGCGCAGAACATGCAGATCTCTCCGGGCATCCTTTTTTCCAATTAACCGCTGCCAGAGCGATGGTTTTTCACCAACTTGGAAGGTCTTGTGGATCCCTTGAATACTAATAACGGGGTTAGGCACGTGCCCTCACCTTCCTTTCGAGGACGATCACAAGCCGTGACAGAGGTAGCGACAACGCAAGGTAGAGAAGTGCAGCAGCAGTATAAATCTCCACCGTCTGAAACGTTTGAGAATTCAAAGTGTTCGCCGTCTTCAATATTTCAGACACCGCGATCACCGAGGTAAGCGCTGTGTCTTTCACCATTGCGATGAAGTAGTTCCCAATGGGGCCGAGCGCAACTTTAAATGATTGTGGAATGACAACACGCCACAGCGCCTTAGTAGGCGTGTACCCCAACGAGAGCGCCGCCTCAGTTTGACCGCTATCAATTGCCAGAATCGATGTACGGTACACCTCCGAAAGATACGCAGAGTAATTCAGCCCAAGCGCAATGATGCCTGCTGCTACAGGGTCAAGCTGAATTCCGATCGTTGGAAGTACGAAGTACACGTAGACAAGTTGCACAAGTAATGGGGTTCCCCGCATGACCTCGACAAACACGATAGCAATCCCTCTCAAGATTGCATTCGATGAAAGCCTTGCCAGCGCCAAGAGAAGGCCCAGCGTCAGCGCTAGGAGCATCGCCCCAAGCGCAAGCTGCGCAACTATGGGTACAGCCCGCAACAACGCAGGAAAGACCTCAAGTACTTCTTGAATAAAACCCATGTTTTTCCCTTCCAACGCCAATGGCGGAGAGCAGTGCCGTTGCTCTCCGCCGTTGAAAACCTCTATTCGGCCATGTTGCTTTCCGCAAGACCGTACTTCTTCAGTATCTCGAGATATTTCGGCGATGCCTTGAGGTCCGCCAGTGCTCCGTTGAGTTTCTCTCGAAGCTCATCGCTTTCCGCATCCTGCCTAAACCCTGCTCCAATGTTTCCTGGGAAGAAGGGATCATACGGATCCACGAGTTCCACCTTGTCATTCGGGTTCTGAATAAGACTCCAAGCAACAACCGCTTGATCGGTGAACCCTGCTTCGACCTGCCCGTTTGCGAGTGCCTGAATCAGGTTTGCTTGAGTTTCAAACAGCTTGACGTCTGCCGTGTCAGTGAGGCTTTGAGCGAGCTCAGCGTGCGCAGTACCGGTCACTGCTCCGAGCAACTTGCCTTCAGCATCCTCTCTGGACTTTAGATCAGATCCTGCTGGAACAAGCATGCCTTCGCCCTGCAAGTACCACGTGTCTGAGAAGTTCAGAACCTTCTGGCGCTCTTCCGTGATGTACATCGCATCGACGATAATATCCGCCTTGTCGCTTCGGATTGTTTGGGGCAAAGTTTGGAAGTCAGTGATGACAACCTCAATCTCCCAGCCAAGTTCCTCTGCCATGGCGTTCATCATTTCACCGTCAATACCGGTGAGTTCCCCCGTCGCCTCATCAACGTAGGAGAAGGGTGCGTCGTTTGAAGTCGCAACCCGAATCGTCCGGGTCTCCGATCCGTCTTCGCCCGTGACGCCACTATCTGCCCCTGAACTGCAGGCTGACAGCGTCAACCCTGCCGCGAGCATCGTCGCCACGATTGCGAATTTTTTTGAACGAGTATTCATTGTGTTCCTTTGTTCGGCCAGCGCTTCGTCGCGATGGCATCTAGGTGTGGGTAAAAGCAAGGAGTATTCGGGAGTTTTAATTGCGCAGTTGCAGCGCCGCCAGCCTCAGCGAGTTCACGACGATATCTAGGTCCGCGCTCGTATGCGCGGCGCTGACGTACAACAGGCCCCGCGGCGCTAGATAGGCGCCAAACTGGGCCGCTGTTGCAAACAGTTCGGCGATACGGGTTTTGTCTGACTGTAAGGCTTCTGCATATCGGGTCGGGTTTGACTCTAGCCCCCAAAAAACTTGGAGCACGGAAGCTACTCTGTTGACGGTGAGCGGGAGTTGAAGTTCAGCAGCCAGATTCAGGATCTCCGTTTGCAGCTTTTCAGCCAGGGCCTCAACTCGGAGATACAGGTCTGCGTCTGAGTTCAGCAGGTTCATGGTCGCCAACCCGGCAGCCACCCCAATTGGATGGGCGTTATAGGTGCCTCCCTGGTGCACCTGTCCTGAAGCCACGCTTGAGAGTGCAGCATCGGTTCCCGCTACAAATGCGAGGGGAAATCCAGACCCAATCGCCTTCCCATACATCGCAAGGTCTGGCGACACGCCGACTAATGCTTGGGCGCCGCCTACACCGACCCGAAAACCTGACACGACTTCATCGAAGATCAGTAGTGAACCGCACTGATCGCACAGATCGCGCACTGCCTGAAGGTAATCTGCGTTGGGGGCAAACGCCCCGAAATTAAACGGGATCGGCTCCATGACAACCGCTGCCACTTCTGTGCCACGTTTCTCCATCAGCATGCGCAAAGATTCGAGATCTCCCCAATCGAGGACAATCAGATCCGTGTCATCGGGTGCGACACTGCTAACGTTCGGAACGAGTGAGTGAGTTCCGTCTGGGTGCCGAGTCGCCTCCTCTGAACCGGGGGCATTTGTAAATATTGGATCGAGCCAGCCATGATAATGACCGTCAAACTTTACGATGAGCGGTCGTGCCGTGGTGCTTCGCGCAATTCTTAATGCAAGATGTCCGGCTTCAGAGCCCGTACTTTGAAAAAGAATCTTCTCCGCAAATGGGATTGCTTCAATCAGCTGTTCCGCGAGCTCAATTTCTCCGGGGGTAACGCCACCGTTGAGATCAATGGTGTCAATCACTTTGTGTACCGCGTCGACCACGGCCTTCGGCCGATGGCCGAGGAACAATGGGCCAAAGCCCAGCACGCAATCAACGTATTCCGAGTCTTCGACATCAGTCAGTCGAGATCCTGTTGCCGACTGGAACACTATTTGGTCTGCACGAAATCGGGCATACGAGCTCACGCCGTCTGGCAGAACAGACTGCGCGCGGGCAAGCCAGTGCGGCCTGTTGTCCTGTCGAGCTGACTCCGTAGCCATTGTTCTCCTAGTGCTCTCTGCGTCGTTGTAAGAGATGTGTGATGAGTCAAACACAGCACGCATTCTCTTGGTTATGTACAAGCTGTATTTTCTGAGTCGAGTGAGGTTACCTTTCGTACACACGATCCATGTGCACTCGGCGTCGACTCCGCTCTCGCTTGCAAGTTTCGATTGAGACTTATAATGGCAGTCGTGGTCTTCCTTTCGAACGTGTTACTTCTCCCCGACCTCGGTCTCACTGCGGTGACTGAGTTCCCGAAGGATGACCGGGAGATTCGATGGGCGCATGTCAGTGAACTTCTTGACCCGACGCCCTGGCTGTTGGGCGGCGAACTCCTCCTGACGACAGGTGTGAACTTCACGAGCGACAATATAGATTACCTGCACTATTGCCACCGTCTGGTGAACGCAGGTGTTGCCGGTCTCGGGATGAGTACTGGCCCCGATCTCCCCCATCCGTCGGTGCCTAAGTCTCTACAGGATGCAGCGACCGCCGCAGGGCTCCCCCTCATCCACGTGCCCCAGGAAACGCTACTCCAATCTGTGATTCAACGGGTATCAGAGGCCATCAATGATTCTCGGAACGTACCAATGTTCCGAGCGTTCTCTGCACAACGCACCATTGGCGAGGCTTCGACTTCCAAGAAGGGTATCGAGCGTGTCATCGCAGGGCTGTCACGAACGATGGGGCTCGAAGCAGTTGTTCTTGACGAGCGACTCCAGATCGTAACTAGCAGCAGTGCACAGGCATCAGAAAGTGTCTGGGCATTGCGACAAGAGTTACGCCCTCGTCTACGCGAGGGGCTCCGGTGGTCTTCCTCGAGCGGAGGAAACGACCAAACCACTGTTGCGCAACCTCTGGGGCTAGAGGGACAACTGCGTGGAATCCTTGTGGTGCGAAGTAACGACGCGTTGAGCACCCAAGATCGAGTTGTCCTAGGGACAGCAGTGTCGTTACTGAGTCTTCTTCTAGAACTCCGTTATTCCAACAATGATGTTACGCGGGCTGTGCGAGACCGCGTAATGGAGGTCGTTCTCGATGAAACACTTTCTCGCGAGAAACTCGTCGATCGGATCCGTAGCGCCGGACTCACGGCCAACACCTACCGTGTTCTCGTGACCAACGTCCCAGACGAGCGACATTTGACCGTGGCACTTGCCACCGAGCTTTCAGAGATTTCCGTTGATGTTCTCTTAAAAACTTCGGGGGAAGAGTTGATCGCTCTGCTCATCGACCCGACCGAAGATGCAATTCAAGAGCTAGAGCACGTGGTGACTGATTTGCGCCTCGGTCCTGCCGGGCTCGGCAATGCAGTGCAGGCAGGCGGCATCTATGAATCACTGCACCAAGCAAGATTCACCCGTTCTGTGGCACAGGCTCGAGATCTGAATTTTCTCGCTCGATCGGATGCCGGTGGATACCGAGAGCTTCTCGCGCTAGGCGACAAGAAGCAAAGAAAGCAATTCGCTGATGACGTGCTCTCGAAGCTGGAAGTGAAGAACGGAGCTGAAGGAAGTCACGTACTCATCGAGACGCTCCAGGCATACCTTCGCAACCTTGGGAACATCGAGGCGGCAGCATCTACCCTCAACATTCACCGTCACACCATGCGAAAACGATTGCACCGCATTGAAGAGTTAATCGACCGTGATTTCACCGTCGCAGAGGATCTGTTTGAAACCTGGCTTGCTTTGGAGCTACGGACGCTAGGCGACCAGACTTAGTCACTCAACTTAGCTCAGACCACCGTGACGACAGCAACATCGTGCTCCCCCATGAGCACCGTTCTGATGCCGATGAATCGTTCGTTCAATCGCAGTGTCGGTGCATCGATTCGTAGCTTCCCCCCGACCTCGCCAAGTTTCATTGCGTCAGCAACGATGAAGAGCTGATCTGGGTCTAGCCATGTGAGTACTTGCTCAGTGAGTTGATGATTGCCGCGCCCGATAAGAAAGCCTTGGCCACCAATAGGCGAAAGCACCATAGCGAATTCGCGCTTTCTGAGCCACCGCTCGAGATCTAACCCGGTGAGATCTTGATGTATCTCACCGTCGGGAAGTATCAAATCAAACCCAAGGAGACTGGTCTCTACCCCAAATTCGCCCGCAACCGCCCCCACTGTGGTGCCCGGCCCGAACACGATGGTCTTGTGTGCGTCGCGTCGGAGCGCATTCGCGATGCCGACCGCATCCAAGCTCGTTCCTGCCCCCATAGTCGAGCGTTTTCCTCGCTGCACTCGCTCGTGTGCGGGAACTCGCATTGCGCCATACACACTCGTCACGAGAGCACCCTCTCGACGAGCTGCTTCGTCGAGATCCACCACATCACGCATCTGACTACCGACCGTGCCAGAAAGCACCTCTGCTACTTGAATCGCTGCATCTTCCGGAGTCACCGCGAACACTCCCGAATGCATCTTCACCCCGGCAGGGACGCCCAGACACAATTGCTGTTGCCTTGGATCATCGGTTTTTCGGAGCCCAGCAAGCACATCGCGCGCAGTACCGTCACCTCCAATAAACACCAGCAGGTCGACACCATGCGCAACGAGTTCGCTAACGAGACGCTGGGTGTCGCCACCGGTTGTGGCTCCTTCAAATCGGGTCTGGATCAATTTAGCCGTTGCGACGTATGCTCCGCCCAGTTGACCATTTGCGGTGAGTATTCGAGCATTCGGCACCCGTCGAAGGAGCGCATTCACAAATCTTCGAGCACGCTCTGGAGCCCGAGGAACTCCTCCCCGAGCCCTCGCTTCGGTCTGAATTGCGATCCCATCACTCCCGGTGAGTGCAACGCTCCCACCAATACCAGCGACAGGGTTGACCACAATTCCAATGGTTCCCGACACACTCACAACTCCTCCTAGCGATGGAACGACTTCTCCGGCCGCGGTGTTGCAACATAGTCTGCCGGCGGTGTCCAGTGTGAGGGCGTACGCACTTCTCGTCCCAGATACTTACGCTGATAGGCACGCCACGAAGTTGCCCAGGTTTCTGGGTCACTCATTGCTTCTTCGCGCACCTGGTGATTGCTACTGCGGTGCGGTGCTGTGCGTACCAATTCAGACTCTCGACGCGCCTCACCAGCCACCCGGATGAGCGCATTTACATACTCATCGAGTTCTGACTTCGAATAAGACTCAGTCGGCTCGATCGTGGAGGGTTCGGAGACGATATACGGGTGATGGCTTGTCCAGAAGTGGAAGCCGTAGTCTGCCATGCGACTACCAACTTCGGCCGATGAGATGCCGGTTTCATCGGTAAGCGGTTGCCAGCTATAACGCACCTGCTCAATGGGCAGCCGCCCGTCAATCTCGTAGGCGGCGAAAACCCCAGGCTCGTCGCGAAGCCTCGCAAGGATGTAATTGTTGTTGAGTACCGCGTCTTCCGCAACCTGGCGAAGGCCCTCGCCACCGAGCGCTCTGATCCACGCATACGCGCGAATCAGGTTC
Organism: Leucobacter sp.; assembly: GCA_052106035.1. Taxonomy (GTDB): domain Bacteria; phylum Actinomycetota; class Actinomycetes; order Actinomycetales; family Microbacteriaceae; genus Leucobacter. The sequence continues at coordinate 57,322 of JBQEBC010000007.1, forward strand.
GGGACGACTCCGTAGAAGGGTCGGATCGGCGCAACTGCCAATTCTCCGTTCGCTTCGAGCGTGTATTTCCCATCGTGCTCGCGCACTCGGTCTCCAGGAAGAAATGGCTCAAGTTCGCGGGTTACGCACATCGCGCCGGCCGCTGGCCCACCACATGCATGAGGAGTGGAGAAGGTTTTATGCAGATTAAAGTGGCAGATATCAAAACCGGCCTTACGAGCATTTGTGATGCCGAGCAGACCGTTTGCGTTCGCCTGATCGTAAACCCCTAGTGCGCCCACCGCATGTGCCGCGTCGACAATATCTTTGATCTGTGGGTTGTAGATACCGGTGTCTTCTGGATTGGTAATGAGTATCGCTGCGGTGCGTTCAGAAAGCACTGCCTGCACAGCTTCTAGGCTCACAAGACCGTCATCGCCCGGGTACAGTGTGACAACCGAGTATCCCAAGGTTTTGGCCGTCGCTGCGTTCGATGGATGGGAGAATACCGTGGTCACGATCTCGGTGCGCTGGTCTGCTTCGCCGCGTGAGGCATGGTACGCCTTCACAATGCTTACGTTCCCAAAGATTGCCGCTGACCCGGCCGGCGCCTGTAGCGAGACCGCGTCCATGCCTGACACCTCCATGAGATAGCCCTCCAGATCGTGGATGATCTCGAGCGCACCCTGCACTGTGGATGGGTCTTGTAGTGGGTGGATCTCGGCCGCCCCTGGCGCCCGAACGAACTGTTCGTTCACCTTTGGGCTGTACTTCATCGTGCAAGTACCTTGCCCGATGTCGACGTTGAGGTCAGCTCCCAGAGTTTCTTGAGAGAGCCGCAAAAAGTGTCGTTGCACCTGGCCTTGGGAAACCGCGGGCAACGCGATCTCACGGTCTGAAGCCAGCACCCCCTCCGGCGAGGCATCTAGTGTTTCGCGAACACCTACGGGTAGCTGCGGCACATGGATCCCGCGGCTACCCGGTACGTCATAATTGAAGATGAGCGATTCGTTCCAACGTGCGGCGTGGTACTCACGTGGCTCTGAAATATCTCTCGTAACTGCGGGGATAACCGCTTCGAGAGCAATGGCATTCGTCATCTAGATCTTCCCCAGTTCAATCGCAAATGTGTTGATATCTTCCTGTGTATGCTGCTCCGTGATACATACGAGCAAATCACGTTCGTGTGCAACGAAGAACTGACCTAGATCGACACCGGCATGTATTCCCTGTGCAAGGAGTGCTTCTCGAACTTTGGCGGCACTCAGCGACTCATGACGAACCGTGAACTCTCGCCAATTCGCCGAGCGCGCGTGCGGCACGGTGAACCCCGGGATCTGGGCAATCTCATCTTTTGCATATCGGGTCATGCCTGCGACATATGTTCCAAGATCTCGAATACCCTCAGGGCCCATAAGCGAGAGGTACACGCCTGCGGTTATCGCCCACAGTGCGGCAGCAGTACCCACCCATTCGTTGCCTTCTTCACGGCGGGCGAGCGAAGTGCGTTCGTACGCCACATCGGTGAACCCCATCTCACCTGAGCCAAGGGTCGGGGTGAGTCCGAAGAGGCGCGAGGGAAGTTCGAAAACAAATTCTGGTTCATCATGAATCGCTATGAATCCGCCATGTCCGCCACCGAAGTGGAGACCTATTCCGAGTGACTGGATGTCCCCCGACACGATGTCTGCCCCCCAAGATGCAGGGGAATCGAAGTATCCAAGACTTATCGGGTCAGTCGATGCCACCATCACTACTCCGTGAGCATGCGCGTGAGCGGCAATCTCGCGAGCATCTTCTTCGACAACTCCGAAGACATTGGGCGTCTCGATCAGCACACACGCTGTTCGATCAGTGATCTTCGAAATAACGTCGTTCGCCGAAAGCCGCCCGGTGGCCTCGTCAACATCTATGAGATGCACCTGTACGTTGTCGGGAAGGTAAGTAAGAATTTTTTGCAGCTTCCCGGCTTGCATCGCGGTGGTGAGGACGACTTCGTCGCGTTTGGTGAGACGAAGCGCCATTCGCACCGCGGTTGCGGTTGCCTGATATCCGTCATATGTGGGAATAGATACGACGTCCATTTCGAGGAGCTCAGCCATAAGGCTCGTGTATTCGAACAGCGCTTGCCATTTGCCATGATCTTCGGTGGACTCGCCAGCGTACGCGGTGAGGAGTTCTGCGCGACCGTTGATTTCTCCACAGATTGCGGGCACGTAGTGCTGATAACTGCCGTAACCGAGGAACGAACGCCCTGGTACCGCTGGCTCGTTCTTGCCCAAAAGTGCGCGCATATGTGCAACCAGCTGGGGTTCGCTCGAGAGCGCCTCGGGAAGGTCTAGTGGTCTCCTCGTTCGCAAATGCTCGGGCACCGAAGCGAATAGATCTTCAATGCCGTCCACACCAATGGTGCGGAGCATCTCCTCACGAACTTCCAGAACGGAGTTCGGCAAGTAAGGATGCGGGGTGTTCGGAGTCATAGACCAGCCCTTTCAACAATGTGATTCGTCACAACTGTAAAGACCGCTTTCCCTTTGAGTCCCCGTCCGATATGTATATTTACCCCTGCGAGGTAGACGTCATGTCCAAGGCGCGGCGTTTACGTACAGTTTTAAGATGAGTGTGTGGAACTCGATCTTCGTATTACCAATGCCCGCGTCATCACGCTCGATCCAAAGCGGCCCACCGCCACGGTCATCGGCGTGTGGAACGGCAAAATAGTCGGCCTCGATTCAGATGTTGCGGATCTTCCTGCGAAGCAGATCATCGATGCCAGGGGGCGCACGGTCGTGCCGGGATTCCATGACTCCCATAACCACATGGCGACATTCGGGCGAAGCTTGCTGAACATTAACGCCTCCGTTCACACCTCACTCGAAGATCTTTATCGCGCAATCTCAGATCGCGCCGCGTCACAGCCAGATCTCGAATGGATCGTCGTAGACAATTACGATCAGCAGCAGCTCGGCGGTCATCCAACTCGAGCCGGCCTTGATGCTGCCGCTCCTGGCCGCAATGTGATCGCCAACCATCGCACGACTCACATGCTTGTCGCGAGCTCCGCCGTATTCGCGAAAGCCGGGGCTCTCGACCGGCTCTGGCCCGTGCCGACTGGTGGGTTTCTCGAACGTGACGCATCGGGAGATCCGATCGGTCTCGTGGGCGAGCAAGCAATGGGGGCATTTCGAAACCTCACACGCCCCTATAGCGCCGAGGTGCTGACTCAGGCGATTAGTCGGGCAAGTGACCATTACTTATCTGAAGGCATCACCTCAGTTGGCGAGGCGGGCATAGGAGACTCGGCAATAGTCGGTTCAAGCCCGGTCGAACTGCTGCCGTATCAGAACGCTCGTGACGCCGATCGACTCGGTGTGCGTGTTCGACTCATGGTTTCGATGGAGAATCTGCACGCGGTCAACGCTGCCCCTGACGATCTCATCGATCTCGCGCTCGACCTAGGCCTACGCACCGGATTTGGAGATGATGCGCTGAGCATCGGCGCACTCAAGATGTTTACTGACGGAGCACTCAGTAGTCGTACCGCCGCGCTCACCACTCCGTTTTGCGACCACGGCGGAACGGGGATTATGCAGTTCGACCGTGAAGAGCTCACGAATCTCGCCACGAGTGCAACACGAGCTGGATGGCAGCTCGCAGTGCACGCTATCGGCGATCAAGCAATCGACGTGGGTCTCGATGTTATATCCGCAGCTCGCGCCGCAGCTCCAGGCAACCAACAACGTCACCGCATCGAGCATGCCTCGATCGTGCGCGATGACCAATTAGAGCGGTTTGCTTCTGAGCAGGTCATCGCTTCAATTCAACCTGAATTTGTGAGCGCACTCGGCGACTCCGTCCTCGAAGCCGTAGGTGATCGCTCAGATTGGGCCTACCGTCATGCTTCTCTGCTCAATGCAGGTGTCAGAATCGCAGGCGGTAGCGACCGCCCAGTAGTATCTGGCAACCCGCTGCGAGCTATCGGTGACTCTGTTGTGCGACGCACTAAGTCGGGCCAGAGCTTTAACTCTCACGAGGCTGTCGATGTGACGACTGCACTGCGTAATTACACGCAAGACTCAGCGTATGCGGCCAACATGGAGACGAAGGTCGGCACGATCCGTTCAGGATTTTATGCTGACTTTGCGATACTCGACGGTGATCTACTGGCAACACCCGCAGAGCGCATCTCCGAACTTCTTGTTATCGCAACCGTCGTGGGCGGAGTTTTCAAATTTGATCCCGTGGGAATCAGCACTAGCTGATTCCCACGGGATCATTATGGCTTACTCGTACAGTTGCCAGTCTGCGACGTAGTACGTGCTTGTTGATCGAACAGCACATCAACCACTCACGGCTCACAAACCTCGACAGCTAGGTCCGGACTCGCAGGCAATATTCGGGTAGTAGCTGAGCTCCTCGGTGGGCGTAGCAACGAACAGTTTCACGAGTGGAATCAAATCATTATCGTTTCTGGTCGTATGGCAAACTTCATGTAGCTGAGACATACTTCGAGAAATTGGACTGAGGAGGTAAAGACATGAACGTACACACCACCGCGGACAACGTTCAGTTCACCGAAGAAGATATCAAGCGTTGGGGCCAGGAGGCTGAATCCGGGTTCACTGGATGGAAGTTCGGAAAGCCAGTCGCGGGCCGACCCGTCAGCGTTGGCACCGATGCACGGCCATTCACGTTGTGCCTCGACGCTGAACGCCGCATGAAACTCAATAAGATCGCACAGGAGAAGCACACCACGCCCTCGCAACTCATGCGAAATCTCATCGACGCACTGTGACGAGTCGCCACGCCAGGTATTCAGGGCAAGTCAGCACACGAGATGAGAAACGCAAGCAGCGGCGTCGCATCGTCTGTGGTGAACAGGTGATCGAGTGCGATGTTGAATTCAAACTTTCGGGCGAACGGAACAGACACGACATCGTAGCCAGAACGCATGAGCTCACCCGACATCATGAGACGCGCAGTTCGTTTGTTCCCGTCGAAATAGAACTGCTGACGAGTCGCTGACGCAAAGTAGACGAGTGCGCGTTCCCGGGGATCATCCAAACTCGCGAGAAACTCGAGCATTCGGTCATAGCGTTCGCGGAGCAGCCCACCACCCGCACCCGAAGGGAACCCCGCGACGGTTCCTCCGTTTGCAAGGCGCACAGCCCCACCACCTTGGACCGCGTCCTCCCCTCGAAAGTGCCCCGATTCAATCGCTTCGTGTATCGCGACTTTCGTGTGCACCTGGTCTGAGGCTGGCTTGGAGAGCATAAAGCGACCAGCAGCAACCTCGTCGTCGATGAATGAGTAACCTTCACTCAGCGCAAGTACCTGCTCGGCATCTCGACTCGGCTTGCCGCCAACGGTCACGCCGTCAAGCAGGGTTTGCACCTCAGGCAGGGTAAAGGTGTTCCCCTCGAGCGCCGCAGCGTTCCAGATGAGGTTCGGCAGGCTGGCTCGAAATCGGGCTCGACTTCTCTCTACGGTCCCATGTTGAATGCGGGTGAAATCCAGCGCTTCATGGTCCCACCAAATCGCGCATGCATCCTTCTGTGATTCGGCGGTCTGCCGCAGCTGCGCGTTATTTTCAGGTGAACTACGGCGGCGCTGCCCCGGCCTCCGCACGTATTGATGCTGATCCGAACCCCACTTGCGTGTGTCGTCCATCACCAGTCCTGCGCAATCTTCCGAGCAATTTCTCGCTGCGTTGGCCCGAGTCCCAGGTTGTCGATAATTGCCTGCGTCGGAGCCACGAGGTGGATCCCTTCGAGGTCTACGCTGCCGAGCAATGTGAGTTTCCCGGGCGCACATATGATGAGGTCGGAGCCATCGAGCTCTGGAGTACGCCGCCCTGTGTCCGACAGGAGCTGATACGCGTGTGTCGGGTCTTGCACCCACAACACGACGGTCCCCCCGGCGCACTCCTCCGCACCGAGTGCCTCAAGTGACGCGGCGCCAGAGAGCGCCCAGTCTCCACTCATCGCGTGCCCAGCCGAGGCAAGACGGTCGATGCTGAAGTCGCCGACCATCCCGATTGCATCCTCGCGATGGAGCAATGAAGACGCAGCTCCTGCTTCGGCAGCAATCTCAACTGGTTGCTCTCCCGCGTATCGCTCAAGCCGTTCGATCCAGGCAAGAATTTCGGGGTCGTTTACAGCCAAAACGTGTGCATCGAGCATGGTTCGCCCGGCGTCTGCCGCAATCGGGTCAGAGACGGGTCGGTAACGCAGCTCGAGTTGAAACCCGCATGCGAGCGCAAGCTCGTGCAGCGTATCCACGCGCACATCCGTAGAGCCCTCAAGCACGCGGTACATGGTCGATCGGTGGATCCCAGCACGCTGCGCGATTTCGGCGCGCGAGCGGTGCGCTGAGCCAATCACCCCACTCAACTGCGCGTTCATGTCGCCAGAATAATCGATATGTCGCTTTTATGCAACAGATACTGCTAATGTCTCATTAACGCAATGAAAAGCAAGGCTCTTGCCTCGAACGAGCTGACAAGTACTGAACTGAAATGTCCCCTGCTCAATCGCGCACCATTCACGCTCGCGCAGCTCGCAGCCTTCGACGGCCGAGCCAGGTTCAGTTCTGGGATCCGCGCAATGCTGCGGCAAGCTCCGGTAGATGGGTTTGAATCACGTCACGCACGGTAGCAGCATCGACGCCAAAATATTCATGAACGAGTATGTTGCGAAAACCGCGGATCTGTGGCCAGGCAATATGAGGATGTGCCTCTGTGATTTCTGCAGGAAGATGGTTTGCCGCTTCCCCAATAACCTGTAGATTCCGCTCGATTGCGTCTTCTGCCATATCGATAATGTTTTGATCTGCGCTGTCGAGTGCGTCGACGTAGCGCTCACATTTATTTATCGAATGAATGATGTCAGCAACACGTTGCTCAACGCTTCGGCTCACAAGACAACCGCTTCAGTGAGCGCAGATTCTGAGATCGGTCGCTTCAGGAGTTGCGCTGGGAAAATATCAATGTCGTCACGACCAAAAAGAGCCCTAGTCTCTTCCATAAGGCCGGAGGCTCGCATGAGCAGATTTCCATCCTTGGGGTCCATCTCAACGATGATGTCGATATCGCTATCTTCCCGCGCTGTCCCGCGCGCAATCGAGCCGAAGAGTCTTGGATTCGTGGCAGCGTACTTCACCAGGAGCGCTTGAAGCTCGCCACGATGCGCATTAAGAACATCACGAAGGGCAAGCGTCGCTGGGGTGGACGCAGTCGTAGACATGCAACCAGGATACCTCCGAATCACGCCTGAAGCCCAGCCTCGGCTTCGACAGGCCCGGTCTCGTATTAGAACCGAAGTCGATAGCCATTTCCAGACTCTAGAGGTACCATATTGTACGTAACGTAAACTACGTACAGCTGGTAAAGGAATTCTGATGTCCACAAATGCGCCCGATAAGCTGCATGCGTCGTATAGCTCCACTGAGGCCCGCACAAGCTGGCGGGACATCATGGATTCGTCTGCCCGCGGCCTCCCAGTCACCATTCGCCGACAGGACACGGTAACGGCGGTTACAGACGCCGAACGCTTGCGTCAGTACTTCTTCAAGACGCTCGAGCCACACACAATGACATACGTCGAAGATGGTGTGCATTCCCTCGTCCTCGATGGCCGCGGGTTCACTGCCGAAGGCAGCACCCTCGACGCAGCTATTGAAGACATGGTGCTTCAGCTTCGTGAGTACCAAGACGACTGGGCTTTGCACTACAGCAGCGCACCGAACCATCGATCAAACTGGCCGCTCACAATGCTTCTCAGCATGTCCACAGATACCCAACTCAAAGATTGGCTTATCAACGGCGGTGAGTAGATATCCAGCAGCAACGAAAAACGACCACCACGACTTTTGCGACATAGAAGAGTGGGAAGTGGTTCGCGGCGCGAAAGGGAAACCGGTCACGCATCACATCACGTTCAAACTAGCGCTGCCGAACGGTGATGTCTTGCGCACGAGAATCTCGCGTCCAATCGACGGTAAAGCCTATGGGGAGAAGCTCTTCTCACACATTCTGCGCGACCAACTCTGCGTGAACAAAAATGAGTTCTGGAGTTGCGTACGTGGTCGTATTCTTCCTGCTCGCGGGGAACAGCGAGATGTTCTCCCGAAGCACGCACTCCCGCTCCGCTTGTCAATGGAACTCACACGTCTGGGTGTAGATATTCAGACGATGCAGACCCTCGATTCCGCCTCAGCTACCGAACTTCTCGCGCAACTGTACCAAACGGGCGACGACGAGTAACAGTTCACCGACCTACGCCCCGAGGTATGCCTCGATGACGCGCGAATCCTCTGCAAGCTCCGCTGCCGGCCCTTGCATCGTCACGCGCCCTGATTCGAGCACGTAGGCGCGATCCGCAATCTTCAGCGCCGAGCGCGCGTTCTGCTCAACAAGCAGCACGGTCGTGCCCTCAGCGTTGATCATCTTAATGATGTCCATCACCTGCTTCACGATGAGCGGCGCAAGCCCCATTGAGGGCTCATCAAGCAGCAGCAACTTCGGGCCGCCGACGAGCGCGCGGCCAAGCGCGAGCATCTGCTGCTCGCCACCGGAGAGCGTGCCGCCCTCCTGATCGCGGCGCTCAGCCAGGCGCGGCATGAGTTCGTATGCGTGGTCTGCGCGCTCCGCCACAAGCTTCTGATCTTTCACGAGGTACCCGCCGAGCAACAGATTCTCGTGCACGCTCATCGTGGAGAAGATACGACGTCCTTCGGGAATATGCAGGAGCCCGGCACCGACCAGATCCCACGGCTGCATCTTCGTGAGGTCTTTGTCGCCCCACGTCACTTTGCCGCTCTTCGCACGCACGAGACCGGAGATGAGCGACAGCGTCGACGTCTTCCCTGCACCGTTGTTGCCGAGCAGCGACACGATCTCGCCCTCGTTCACCTCGATGCTCAGTTCGCGCAGCGCGTGGACGCGGTGGTAGTACAGCTCGACGTTCTCGAGTGTGAGTT
>JBQEBC010000008.1:0-24245 GCA_052106035.1 Leucobacter sp.
ATGGCGGAGACATCAGTCGTAAGCGTAAGCTCCTTGAGAAGCAAAAAGAGGGCAAAAAGCGGATGAAAATGGTGGGCCGGGTCGAAGTGCCACAAGAGGCCTTCATCGCAGCGCTTTCGGGCGACGTCGAGGGGAAGGAAGCCGCGAAGAAATGAGTGCAGAACCAAAGGGTCCGCGTCGTTCCAACCACGCAACCATGCCGGTCGCCTATGCGGCGATTGGCGCTTCCTCGGCGCCAGATCTTATGCGATTCCCGCCCGCCGATAGCACTCCGTATGAGGAGAGCTTGCAACTGGGCAGCGGATCTCAGCGCTTTCATCTCGCGGCCAACTTGCTTATGACTTGGGGCGCGCAGCGTGTCGCAGGGGTTGAAGTTACCGAAATCGAGGCCGGCGATGCGAGCGAGTACCCGGGTGTGCATTTCACTGAAGCAGGCACCCCTGAAGTAGGTGCGGCGCGCGAAGAGCTCTTTACCCCTGAGGGTGAGCCTTACCTGGTTCCGGGTACGACCGCTTCATTCTCAATGAAGCGCAAGAAACAACGACGCGTGCTTATCGTCTCAACCGTCATCGAGACTCATCGGCTGGGATTCGTGTGGGGCGATCGCGATGAGGTTCCAGGGTATGGGGAACAGCAGCTCACCGTAGAGCTCCGCGAAGATGGCACAGTCTGGGCGATTGCTCGCGGGTTTGCGTACCAACCGAATTCAAAACTTGTCGCGGGTCTCACCCAGCGCGCAAACGTACGCGAAGTGGTTGCACAAGCACAGACATTTCTTGAAGCGCTCAGCCCTGGGGCTGCGATCCGCACCGGCATCGTGACTTCGCCGGAGGAAGAGGCGGATACCCAGCCCGCAACTGGCGAGAACCCGAGTGCCTAGCGCGCTCCCTGAGGGAGACGCAGCTCCAGCAGATGGCGCGCTTCCCGCAAGTGTGATTGACGGTGCGAGCTACCGCAACTTCGGTGTCTACGTACACGTACCATATTGCAGAGTTCGCTGTGGGTATTGCGACTTCAACACGTACACCGCGAGCGAACTAGGTGGTGGTGCGAGTCAGGCGGGATACGCTGCGGAAGCTGCTGCCGAGTTGCGGTTTGGTGCGGAAGTTATGCGTACATCTGGCCTTCCAGACCGCCCAGTAGCCACCATGTTTTTTGGTGGCGGCACACCAACGCTGCTTCCTGCGAGCGACCTTACGATGGTCCTTGCCCAGATCCGAGATAGTTGGGGCCTCGCACCTGACGCTGAAGTAACGACCGAGGCAAACCCAGACTCAGTAGATGCCGAATACTTGCGCACGCTCGCCGAAGCGGGCTTTACCCGGGTGAGTTTCGGAATGCAATCGGCTGTCCCGCATGTGCTCGCAACGCTCGACCGCACGCACACTCCCGAGCGAGTGCCACTCGTGGTTGAATGGGCGCGGGATGCGGGGCTCCAGGTAAGTCTCGACCTCATCTATGGAACGCCGGGGGAGTCGATCACGGATTGGGAACGGTCCCTTGAAGCCGCACTCGCGTGCGAACCAGATCACCTTTCTGCGTATGCGCTCATTGTTGAAAATGGCACCAAGCTGGCCGCACAAATCCGCAGAGGCGAGGTAGCAGCGCCTGACGATGACCTGCACGCAGAGATGTACGAGTTGGCGGATGCGCGACTCGCTGCTGCCGGATACGACTGGTACGAGATCAGTAATTGGTCGCGCACCACAGAGACACGCTCACGCCACAATCTTTCGTATTGGACAGGGGAGGACTGGTGGGGGGCAGGACCAGGCGCGCACAGCCACATGGGTGGGCTGCGTTGGTGGAATGTGAAACACCCGAGTGCGTATGCGGAGCGGATCAGCGCGGGGGCGTCCCCAGCACATGCGCGTGAGTTGCTGGGAGAAGATGCGAAGCACAGTGAGCGGTTGTTGCTCGAAACCCGCATCAAGGACGGTCTTCCCATTGCGGTGCTCACTGAGACTGAGCGAAGTGCCGTGCCTGAGTTGATCGCGGATGGGCTCATCGATGGCCGTGCTGCACTTGGTTCAGGGGGATCAACACCGAGAATCGTGCCGACCCTTCATGGCCGGCTCCTGGCAGACACAGTTATTGGCAGAATCCTGCGTTAGACTGGCACTCACTAGCTTCGAGTGCCAGATGGGAGGTGCGGGGTGGTTTCAGAGCGCAGCCTTGCGGTTCTCCACGCGATTGTGAGCGACTTTGTCGCCTCGAATGAGCCAGTGGGCTCAAAATCGATCGTGGACCGCCACAGCTTTGGCGTCTCTGCTGCGACGATCCGCAACGACATGGCGCTTCTTGAAGAAGATGAGCTGATTGCCCAGACGCATACGTCCTCGGGACGAGTGCCGACGGACAAGGGGTATCGCCTCTATGTCGATACCCTTGCCAGGCTCCGCCCACTTTCTGTCGCGCAGCGAACCGCTATTGAGCGCTTCCTGGGTGAATCCAGTGACCTTGACGACATAATGGCCCGCACTGTGCGGCTCCTCTCACAGCTCACGAATCAGGTCGCAGTTGTGCAGTACCCCACGCTTCGCGGGACGGCGGTGCGCCATATTGATCTAGTGGCTCTCGGTGAGGATCGCGTGCTTTCGGTGCTCATTCTCGGCAATGGTGTTGTCGAGCAGCAAACCGCGAGCCTTCCTGCGGCACAGGTCACGGAAGCGTGGATCAGCGGGTTGCGCGAACGTATCGCAGGTGCGGTGATCGGCAAGGATATTGATCGCGCAGACCACGAGATCAATGAGCTTGCGGAAAGCATTGATGAGTGGGCACCCCTCGGCGAAAGCGAACTTATCCTCCGCGTATTTGCAGTGGTTTCGAGCCAATTACGGGCAAACCGCAGTGATCGAATCGCTGTCGCAGGCGCCGCAAACCTCACCCGACCGGGCGAATTTACAGGATCGCTCCCGGTGGTGCTCGCGGCGATCGAGGAACAGGTGACGCTGCTGCGCTTGTTCGATGAACTCGTGCAAGATGAGCGAGAAATCGCCGCCTCGATTGGCCGTGAGAACGAGGCGTATGGTCTCTCGAGCGCGTCAATTATTGCGACAAACTATGAGGAACACGGGTCGTCAAGGCTCGGTGTGCTCGGGCCCCTGCGTATGGACTACGCGGGGAATATTTCCACGGTGCGAGCCGTTGCGAGATACCTCAATAAACTTTTGGGTGATGATCGCTGAGGCGTAAGCTCACGATCAATTATTCAGCTGAGATAAACGAAACAACCCTAGGAGTACCACTGTGGCCGATCACTACGACACGCTTGGCGTTTCGCGCGAAGCAAGCCTCGAAGAGATCAAGAAGTCGTATCGCAAACTTGCCAGGCAATTGCACCCAGACGTCAACCCGAGCGAGGAAGCGGCGGAGCGTTTCAAAGACGTGACTCACGCGTACGATGTGCTCAGCGATGCAGAACAGCGCCAGCGGTACGACATGGGTGGCGGACAGACCGGGGGAATGGGTGGCTTTGGTGACATCTTCGAAACCTTCTTCGGAGGTGGCGGCTTTGGAGGCGGTTCACGCGGACCCCGCACCCGTCAAGAGCGCGGCGAAGACGCGCTTATCCGCGTGGACGTGCAGCTCGAAGAGGTCATTTTTGGCGTGCAGCGAGATCTCTCTGTGAACACGGCTGTGCTGTGCAGCACCTGTGGCGGGAGCGGATGTCAGCCGGGCACCCACCCCGTTGGCTGCGACGTATGTCACGGTCAAGGCCAGGTGCAGCGCGAAGTGCGTTCGCTCTTTGGAAACGTTGTCACAATGCACCCGTGTGGCAGTTGCCAGGGTTACGGCACAGTTATCGAGACGCCATGCACCGATTGTGCAGGCAAGGGGCGCGTACGTGAGCGCCGCAGCATGAAGATTGACATCCCCTCAGGCATCGATACTGGCACTCGCATGCAGATGCGTGGGGGCGGCGAGGTAGGCCCGTTCGGCGGACCAAATGGTGATCTCTTTATCGAGTTTCGAGTTGAGCACAACGACACGTTCAGTCGCGATGGCAACGACCTTCTGAGCACGATGCAGGTGTCGATGACCGATGCAATTTTAGGCACTGAAGTTGAACTCGATTCACTTGATGGCAAGGTTTCAGTATCGATCCCGGCGGGTACACAGCCCGGCGACCTCCTCACCGTCCGCGCCCGGGGAATTCAAGGGCTTCGATCCACCGCACGCGGTGACCTCAAGATTGCGATGCAAGTAGTAACCCCGACGAAAATTTCGAGTAAAGAGCGTGCGCTCATTGAGCAGCTAGCTCAGCTTCGTTCTGACGACGCTCCGCACTTTGGCGAGTTCAAGCAAAGCTTCTTTGGCAAGCTCAGAGACCGCTTCTTTGGGTAGATATGGCAAATCTGTACATTGATGAGGGGTTGGGCGACGTCACCGTAGGCGGGAGCGTCACGGTCTCAGGCGAAGAGGGGCGCCATGCGGTTCGCGTGAGCCGGCTGCGCATAGGCGAAACTACGCTCGTGAGCAATGGCGTTGGCGCGTTGGCGCAGGGGACAGTTGTCACGGTGGATCGCGACTCCTTCACGATACGAGTCGAATCGGTGCGTGAAAGTGTTCCGACAAGCCCAAAGCTCATCCTCGTGCAGGCACTTGCGAAAGGCGACCGTGACGAACGCTCGGTTGAGCAAGCGACTGAGTTTTGCATTGATGCGATCGTGCCTTGGCAGGCCGAGCGCTCGGTGTCGCGGTGGGATCGAGAGAAGGCCGTCAAAGGCGTTGTGAAGTGGTCGCGTATCGCTCGTGAGGCCACGAAGCAGTCGATGCGATTGCATATCCCCGCGGTGCACGAGCCCACGACACTCACCCAACTCTGCGACATTGCGTCAACGGCGCAAGTATTGGTGCTCCACCCAAGGGGGAATACCCGTTTGACGAGTTGGCGTCCAGAGACGACAGGCACGCAAGACATTTACCTGGTTGTCGGCCCGGAAGGCGGACTCACCGATAATGAACTTGCGCGCCTGACCGACAGCGGTGCAGAAATTGTGCTGCTAGGGGAGACGGTGCTTCGCACATCTTCAGCAGGACCCGCCGCAATCGCAGTTCTCAATGCCACGCTCGGACGCTGGTAGGTAGACTGGTTCACATGGCTGAAGAGACCGTATTTAGCAAGATCATCTCGGGCGATATCCCTGCAAAGATTCTTGTCGAAACCGAGCGCGTACTTGCGTTCCCTGACATCAACCCACAAGCTCGGGTGCACGTGTTGATCATTCCGAAAACTACGGAGTACCTGAACGTAACGGAACTCGCGGCAGGTGACCCTGCACTGCTCGCAGAGATGGTGCAGGTCGCGCAGCAGATTGCAGACGAGCACGCAAACGGCGAATATCGCTTGATCTTCAATAACGGCCCGAGTGCAGGGCAGACGGTTTTCCACGTGCACGCGCACGTTATCGCAAACCTCGAGGAGCGTTCACTCCTTGGATTCTGAGCCGGAAGCGTCTCCCGCTCGCCCTGAGCCTCAACTTCAGCGCACGGTGACTCTCAGCGGTGTGGAGCTGTCCTCATTCCTGGGACATCGTGATCTGTTGCTCTCGGAACTCGAATCTCAACATCCCGGTGTGACGTTTCGAGTGCGTGAAGAGGTGCTCACCATTCGTGGCGAGGCCACTGCAGTTCGTGCCGCCGAGGAGGTCGTGCGGGAGACTCTTGAGCTTGCGCGGCGCAGCGGCACAGTATCGGGGACTGATGTGCGTTCGATTTCACGCATGGTGCGGGAAGGTGATGGGCCGCGTGCGGCGATGACGCTGAGCGAACCGATTCTCACCATTCGTGGCAGCTCGGTGCGCCCGCAGACGCAGGGCCAGCGTGAGTACGTCAGCGCGATTGACAACAACACTATTGTGTTTGGGCTTGGACCAGCGGGCACCGGTAAAACGTATCTCGCGATGGCAAAAGCGGTGCAAGCATTGCAGCGCCGGGAGGTGTCGAAGATAGTACTCACGCGCCCGGCTGTTGAAGCAGGAGAGCGGCTTGGTTATCTGCCAGGCAGCCTCGAGGACAAAATTGACCCCTACCTCAGGCCACTGTTCGACGCTGTCGGCTCGATGATGGATGCGGATCTCGTGCCCAGGCTCCTGGCCAACGGGACGATTGAGGTTGCACCGCTTGCGTATATGCGCGGACGTACGCTGAATGAGGCCTTTATCGTGCTCGACGAAGCACAAAACACTACGCCAGAACAGATGAAGATGTTTCTCACCCGCCTGGGATATGGATCCCGCATGGTGATCACAGGGGACATGACTCAGGTTGACCTCCCCACAAAGTCGAGCGGATTGCGCGTCGTGAACGGCATTCTTCGAGATGTAGAAGATATCCATTTCCAAGACCTCACGACCGACGACATCGTGCGCCACAGTCTGGTAGGCCGAATTGTTGATGCGTACGCGACATATACCGAGCAGCAGAACGAAGGAACCACCGGCAGATGAGCGTTGAGATCAATAATGAGTCAGGAATCAAGGTTGACGAGGCACTCATGCAGCGCCTCGCTGGTTTTGTGCTCGAATCGATGTTCGTACACGCAAACACAGAACTCAGTCTGATGCTGGTCGACGAAGCCACAATTGAGCAGCTGCATCTGCAATGGATGAATGAGCCTGGCGCAACGGATGTATTGAGCTTTCCCATGGATGAGTTGCGTCCTGGGCGTCCAGACGCAAACACGCCACCAGGACTCCTCGGCGATATCGTGTTGTGCCCCCAGGTCGCAGCTGTGCAGGCAGACGCCGCGGGACACAGCTTGGAACAAGAGATCATCGTACTCGTCACCCATGGCATGCTGCACCTGCTCGGGTTTGACCATGGCACGCCCGATGAAGAAGCCGAAATGTTTGGCCTCCAGCGCGACCTGGTGCTTGCGTTTAGCACCCGTGAACGGAACTAGCCGATGGGCACACCAACCGAAGATCCTCACCCGCCGTTTTTCGTGCGGGTGGGTGCCGCTATGAAAGACTTCGCTGACCGTGTCGCGTTGGGGCGTGGACAGGTGCGTGATGAGCAGCAACTGCTTGATGTGGTCGACCAGGCGGCGCAACTTGCACTGCTCGAAGAGGACGATCGCGATTATATTCACTCGATCGTTGAATTTGGCGACACCTTTGTCCGTGAGGTGATGGTTCCTCGAACCGACATGGTGACAGTTGACTCCGAAGTGTCCGTGCGCGACACACTCGAGCTTTTGCTCAGCTCCCGTTATTCCCGAGTCCCCGTGATTGGGAGCGACTCTGATGAGGTGCTTGGCGTCGCGTACCTGCGCGATGCAAGCAGCTTCGTATTGCGGCGCATGAAGGAAGCTGAAGAGTCGCCGGTCACTCGCATTATGAAACCGGCGATGTTTGTGCCAGAGGTACAGCGTGCTGATCGATTGATGCGCCGCATGCAACAGGAGTCAAACCACTTGGCGCTCGTCGTTGATGAATACGGCGGTATCTCGGGCTTAGTCACCCTCGAAGATCTCATTGAAGAGGTGCTCGGCGACATCAGTGATGAGCATGATCGGGAGACAAGCGACGCTGTCGACGAGGGTAACGGGGTGTATCTCGTGAACGCCCGACTCTCCATCGAAGAGCTGGGTGAGCTTTTTGATATTGAACTTGACGATGAAGAGGTCGATACCGTCGGCGGCCTGTTTGCGAAATGGCTTGGACGGCTCCCCGAGGTTGGTGATCGAGTCACCGGCGAGGGTATCGAGCTCGTTGCGACCGAGACCGAACGACGAAAGCAGAGGCTCATCTCAGCTCGCGCGCGTGCAATCGTAAACCATATAGATTCAGCTACACATCTGGAGGACACAGAATGAGTGAACAGCCTGCCGAATTCCGTGCGGGATTCGTCTCGTTTGTCGGACGGCCAAATGTGGGGAAGTCGACGCTTACGAATGCGCTCGTTGGCGAGAAGATCGCGATCACCAGTCCCAAACCACAGACTACGCGCCGTGCGATTCGTGGCATTGCGCATCGGCCCGACGGCCAACTCATCATCGTCGATACTCCAGGGATCCACCGCCCCCGCACCCTGCTGGGTGAACGCCTCAACGCGCTAGTAGAGGCCACCCTCGGAGACGTCGACGTGATCGGATTTTGCGTGCCAGCGAACGAAAAGCTGGGGCCCGGGGACCGGTTTATTAATGATCGATTGAACGATTTTCCTCGCGCAAAGAAAGTGGCCATCCTCACAAAGGTCGATGAGTCGTCGAAAGCTGAGATCTTCGAACAGCTGACGCGGCTCAGCATGCTGCGTGAGTGGGATGCGGTTGTGCCTGTCTCCTCGGTCACCCGAGAACAACTCGACATATTGAGTGATGAACTCTTGCAGCTCATGCCGGTGTCTCCGCCGTTGTATGAAGACGAGACGATTACTGATGAAGGGGACGACGAGCGGATCGCTGAGCTCATTCGCGAGGCCGCCTTGAGCGAGGCTCGCGAGGAACTCCCGCACTCACTTGCTGCGACGGTTGATGATCGGGAAGAGCGCGAACCTGAAACAGAGGGTGAGCTCGGACTGCTGGAGATTTATGCGTCGCTGTATGTCGAACGCGATAGCCAAAAGGGAATCGTCATTGGCAAGGGCGGCTCACGATTGCGCCAGATTGGCGAGGACGCACGGAAAGAGATTGAGGCTCTGCTCGGGCGTCGCGTGTATCTCTCGCTCCGCGTGAAGGTGTTGAAGGAGTGGCAGCGCGACCCAAAGGCCCTCGGCAGGCTCGGGTTCTAAAAGGCCTGGTTTAGCGACCGCCGGAGAATCCGCCGCCGCCTCCTCCTCCAGCGAATCCGCCACCAGAGGAGCCGCCTGAGCTACTCGACGTGTAGCTCACGGACGAACTCATGTTGGTCGTGAATTGTGACAGCGTTGAAGGCAAAGAGCTTACTCCGCCTGCGATGACACCGGGATACCAGTACGGCACGTAGCCGGGCTGAGCGCGGTATGTAGCTTCGAGTACCTGGCTCCACTCTTTTTCGAGCCCAAAGAGTATCGCGTACGGTAATAGCTTTTCGTAGAGGTGGATCACTTGGACACCCCCGTCAGCGCGTCGTTCCGCACCGGTGTATGACTGGAGCATCCGCACTCGATCCGCTTCGGCCACTTGAATGAACATCCGCACGCCTTCGAGGTACTCGCGCATTTCCGCACCGGAGCGGGTATGCACTCGATGTTTGCTCAGTGAAACAACTGCGAGGATGAGAACCACGATGCCAACGAACACACAGATCGTCGGGATGAGCGGGTTTCTGAGCCCGAATCCAACTGCGACAAGAACCGCGAGAATGGCGACGACACCGAGGGAAACGAAACCTAGAATGCGGGCTGCCGGAACTCGGATTCGCTCGAAGTATCCACGATCCACGGCCGCTTTCACGCCGCTCGCCTGGAGCTCGCGCATTGACTTCGCAAAGTCTTCGCTTTCCTTTGGAATTTGAACTGCGTCGCCAGCTACACCACCCGGGAGCAGTGTCGTGAGGGTGAGCTGGTCGAGTGGATCAGCCGCACGTTCGGGGTCAACGATTCGAACAATAGGGGAGTCGCTACCGTCCTCAATCCGGGTTGCTCCGCTGACCGCAAGGTGCACAATTTGAGCCTCAGCAGAAACTGTCGCGCTTCCCGCGAGCGGGCCAGCGATGAGCGGCGGAAGTGAGCTGGGTACGTCGTACTGCGGAATGATTGTGCCCCGAGCAGTCTTTCGTTTGCCCTTTGTGCGTGCAACGAACACGGTGCCCGCTGCGCCAGTGGCGAGACTCACTCCGCCAATGATGAGCGGAAGACCGTCCAGGGCAAAATTTGGGGTGCGCTGCGACGGCTGTGTGACCGAACCGGCGTTGAGCCCGATCGCAATAGTTACGCCCTCGCGTGGGTCAAGGGCAATCGGCGAAACTATAAATGGATCAGCATGGGTGCCCGCCCCGGACAGTGTGCAAGCAGAGGTGGCCTTCGCGAGGCCTGCGTAGCACTGAGTATCACCATTTACCGCACTCGAGAGTTCGGGAGTAAAGCTGACTTCTGCGCTGAACTCCTTCACGGGCTGCTGGTGCTCGAAATCCATGAGATCCCAATAGAACTCATCGGCGGTACCGTCATCACGGTTCAACACGACATCGCTCAGCGTGTAACTGATGACATACACCTGTAGACCCTGCACGTATGAGTCATCTCCTACAAGAACGGCACGGAACCCATCCTCGTCATCAATTTCAAATGGAACTGGGTTCCCTGCGCCATCAGTCACGGCAAAATTCCGAGGGTCCGTGGAAGCGCCCTCATATCGAATGGGGAGACCTCGCACGACGCCACGGTTCTGA
The DNA here is from genome assembly GCA_052106035.1 of Leucobacter sp. Classification (GTDB taxonomy): domain Bacteria; phylum Actinomycetota; class Actinomycetes; order Actinomycetales; family Microbacteriaceae; genus Leucobacter. The sequence goes on from JBQEBC010000008.1 coordinate 10,317, forward strand.
TCGAAGTTTGGAAACCTCGGAGAGACTGTCTCAGTCACGTGAGCGATCGCTCGACCATCACTCGTCTTGTCGACCTCATACTGCACGTGCCAACTGTCGTAACTAAAATCTTCAGTGTCGGCATGCGCGGCAGTGGCGCCAAACACTGGGAACATCAACAACAAGCTTGCAGCGACACCAAGCAAACAGCGGAGCATGATTTTTCGCATATGCTCCAGGCTACGCTAAACTAATCTCATGCTGTTCGGCTCGCTTCTCCTTAGCTGCCGCGACGAGTCCTAGACTTCCAGTTCGTAAGTCTCCGGCCTCCCTCGTCGCGGTGTTTGTGTTTGGCAGAGCAGAGGAACCAAGACGAGAAGGACGAGTCAATGAAGAACACGCAACAGCCGTCAGGAATGCCCACCCACCGGTACCGCCCGTATACCGAGGTATTTAACGTCGATCTTCCAGATCGCACGTGGCCGACACAGACCATCACCGAAGCTCCGCGCTGGTGCGCAGTCGATCTGCGTGATGGTAACCAGGCACTCATCGATCCAATGAGCCCAGAGCGCAAGCGCGTCATGTTCGATCTTCTGGTCAAAATGGGGTACAAGGAAATTGAAGTAGGATTCCCGTCGGCAAGTCAGACGGATTTTGACTTCGTCCGCCAACTCATCGAAGAAGACGCAATCCCCGATGATGTGACGATCCAGGTGCTCACCCAAGCGCGCGAGCACCTCATCACTCGAACCTATGAGTCGCTCATCGGTGCAAAGCAGGCCATTGTGCACCTCTACAACTCGACAAGTATTCTGCAGCGCGACGTGGTGTTTAACTCTGACCGCGAGGGCATCAAACAGATTGCTCTCGAGGGTGCGCGAATTTGTCGCGCAAGTGAGCATATCTGCGCGGATACAGAGATCTATTACGAGTACTCGCCCGAGTCCTACACTGGCACGGAGCTCGAGTATGCGGTTGAGGTGTGCAATGAAGTGCTCGAAATCTTTGAGCCCACGCCGGAACGTAAGGTCATTATCAATCTCCCTGCAACGATTGAGATGGCATCGCCGAATGTATATGCAGATTCGATTGAGTGGATGGGCCGCCATCTGAATCATCGCGAGAACGTTCTCATCTCGCTGCACCCCCACAACGACCGTGGCACAGCAGTGGCCGCGGCTGAGCTCGGATACATGGCTGGTGCAGATCGCATTGAGGGATGCCTTTTCGGAAATGGGGAGCGCACCGGAAACGTCGATCTGGTTGCTCTCGGCATCAACATGTTCACGCAGGGCATTGACCCAATGATTGATTTCTCGAGGCTCGATGAGGTGCGTCGCACCGCCGAGTACTGCAATCAGCTGCGCGTGCCCGAACGTAGCCCCTGGGCAGGGGATCTTGTGTACACAGCGTTTTCAGGCTCGCATCAGGACGCGATTAAGAAGGGCTTCGAGCGCATGCGCACCGACGCCGATGCTGCAGGAGTCTCGGTTGACGACATCGAATGGGCCGTGCCGTATCTCCCAGTTGATCCGAAGGATCTCGGGCGTTCGTACGAGGCAGTTATTCGTGTGAATTCTCAGTCTGGCAAGGGTGGTGTTGCGTATCTGCTCAAGAACGACCACGCTCTCGATTTGCCGCGCAGGCTCCAGATTGAATTCAGCGCCGTCGTGCAGGGCCACACTGATTCTGAAGGTGGCGAGGTGTCGAGCGAGGACATTTGGAATATTTTCCAGGATGAGTATCTCCCCGCAACAGACTCCGCTGGAGCTGAGAAGTGGGGTCGCTATGAGCTGTACCGCACCTCAACAGTGAGTGCGGGCGACGGTATTACCGAGCTCACGGTCGATTATCGCGATGGCGATCAAGAGCGTGAGATTGTTGCAACGGGTAATGGTCCGGTCGATGCGTTCATCAACGCTCTCAATGCTGCCGGTCACGAGGTCACCCTTTTCGACTACGTTGAGCACGCAATGAGTTCTGGGGGTGACGCAGTCGCTGCGGCGTATGTCGACCTCGACGTCGACGGGCACCGACTCTGGGGCGTTGGCGTCGACGCAGACACCAGTCGTGCGGCGCTCAAGGCGATTGTTTCGTCAGTGAACCGCTCGGTGAAGCACTCCGTTCGAGAGCACGTCCCCGCGTAACGTTCGCACATTTGTTCGAATAAACGGTGTGGCGCGGCGATGAAATTCATCGCCGCGCCATAGTCTTTAATCTGTGATTGCTTCGATACGCGGTGAGGTCCTTTCTTCGGGCGCTGGCTGGGTTGTCATTGGTGTTGGCGGAATCGGTATGCGAGTCGAAACGCCAAGCGGTCGAGGTGCGGTCCCTCTGAGCGGTGAGCACGTTTCGCTGAACACTTCGTTGATTGTGCGTGAAGATTCGCTTACGCTCTTCGGCTTCGAAACGGAACAGGAACTTGCCGTATTTGGCCACCTCATTGCTGTGTCTGGGGTGGGGCCACGCAGCGCACTCGGTGTGCTCTCCGTGATGGCTCCATCGGACATTGTCCGGGCTGTGGCAAGTGAAGACGACAAAGCATTCCGAAAGGTATCCGGTATTGGGCCGAAGACAGCGAAGCTCATCACGGTGTCTCTGTCAGGAAAACTTGATGCGTTGGTGATCGATGACGCTGATGGTGCAGAAGGTGCGATTGAGCCGGTGGATGCGTTGACTGACGCGGTGACTGAAGGGTTGCAAGGCCTCGGCTGGTCTGAGCCAGAAGCTCGCAGAGCAGTTGTTGATGCGAGAGAGGCTGGTGCAGCGCTCGAGAACGCCGCACTGCTGCGGTCGGCGCTTGCTCTGCTGCAACGGGGCAAACGATGACGGGGGAGCTGTCTGCTCAGGTCGCCCCATCGGAGGTTGGATACGAAGGCGCTCTGCGACCGGCAACGCTTGCCGAGTTCGTGGGTCAGGAAAAAGTACGCGAACAAATGAGCCTGCTGTTGGGTGCGGCGCAGATCGAAGGCCGGACGCCCGACCATATCTTGCTTGCTGGCCCCCCTGGGCTTGGTAAGACCACTCTTTCAATGATTGTCGCGGCGGAACTCGGTGTACCGCTGCAACAGACTTCGGGTCCCGCGATCCAACACGCGGGCGACCTCGCTGCCGTGCTTTCGTCACTCACCCCGGGCGAAGTGCTCTTTATCGACGAAATTCATCGCATGGCACGAAGCGCTGAAGAGATGCTCTATCTCGCGATGGAAGACTTCAAAGTAGACATCATGGTCGGTAAGGGTGCAGGCGCAACGTCTGTGCCACTCGAACTTGCGCCGTTTACGCTCGTTGGCGCAACTACCCGAGCGGGACTTCTCCCGAATCCGCTACGAGATCGGTTCGGGTTCACCGCTCACCTTGAGTACTACGCAAACATCGAGCTTGAGGGTGTGCTGACCCGAGCCTCACGGTTACTCGACTTTCCTATAGATCAAGCTGGCATTACTGAAATCGCTGGAAGATCGCGCGGCACACCAAGAATTGCCAACAGGTTACTCCGCCGCGTCCGTGACTACACGCTCGTGCATGAAACTGCCCCAGATTTTGCTTCTGTGAATGCGGCCTTGTCGCTCTATGACGTTGACTCACATGGTCTTGATCGTCTCGACCGCGAGGTGTTGCGCATTATTGTTGAGCGATTCGCTGGTGGGCCGGTCGGGCTTTCCACGCTGGCGGCATCCGTTGGCGAAGAATCGGAGACCATTGAAGCTGTTGTCGAGCCCTTTCTGATGCGTGCAGGGCTCATCGCACGGTCACCTCGCGGTCGGATCGCGACCTCTCTGGGGTGGTCACACCTCGGGCTCACAGCTCCACCTGTTTAGGGTGTAAGTCTCGCAGGAATTCCCGCTAGACTTGTGCAGTCCGTGCCCGCTTCGTAGCGCGCCCACATACATTGAAAGGATCACTCTTATGGATCCGATGACTCTCATCATGCTCGGCCTAATCGCACTCCTCATCTTCTTTATGTTCCGTAACGGCCGTAAGCGTCGAGCGCAGGCTGAAGAGATGCAGAACAACATGGTTCCGGGCGTTGAGGTCATGCTGCAGTCAGGTATTTTCGCAACGATTGACTCGATTGATGACGAAACAAACCGTGTAACAGTAGCTAGCGGTGGCAGCACGTTTGTCGTGCACCGCAATGCAATCGGTCAGATCATCACTCCGGTTGATGCTCCAGCTGAAGCTGACGAAGCTGCAGTATTGGCGCCCGACGACGATCCGGAGTTTGGGGAGCGCCTGAACTCAGCTGAGCCCACGCACGATGACGTTGTCGTGGATGAGGTTGCGGCAGATGAGGTTGTTGTCGACGAGGTCGATCCCACAACCTCTGAAAGCAGTGAGCAAAAGAACTCCGACAAGGAGTAGTTTCCGCCGACGCAGCTTCGGCTGCTTGAAGAATAACGAAAGCGAGACAGCTGTCTTGGCGAAAAAACCTGCAGCACCAGCGGTGAGGGGCGCACGACGCTCTCTGGTCATCCTTCTGGTCTTCACCGTCGGCCTCATTGGTCTTATTACGCTCGGCGTGTTTCGGAGCGACGCAACTTGGTCACCAAAGCTCGCGCTTGACCTGCAGGGTGGTACGCAAATTCTGCTTGCAGCCAACCAACACGATGGGCAAGCGGTCACAGGTGAGCAGCTTGACCAGGCTGTGTCGATTCTCAGGCAGCGTGTGAATGCGTCAGGTGTATCAGAAGCCGAGATCACGACCCAGGGCAGTAACCACATTTCCGTGGCTATCCCGGGCAAGGTCGACGACGCAACGCTCCAACGCATTGAAGCTTCGGCCGCGCTTGATTTCCGAGGCGTATTTGCTGAGACTATCTCGGGTACCGCAGGCACTGACGCAGACGCTGACGGAGAAACCGCACCCGACAGTGCCACCGGCGAGGACACTTCGGATGAGGGGACCTCAACCGAAGGCGCCACGGGCGAAGATGCTGCTGCCGAGGGCGATGCTGCGACTGGAACCGACGCTGCTGCCGAGGACGGTGCTGCTTCTGAGGATTCTTCAGATACTGGTGCGCGTGATCCTGATCCGCTACCGACTGAGCCCGCAGACCCCGCTTGGTTGACAGAAACGCTATTGGCTGACTTCGAGGCGTTCTCATGTGACTCGCCGGCTGCTTTGGAAGTTTCTTCGGCTCCCGCAGACCGTCCGATGATCACGTGTGACGATCTCGGGTTGTACAAATACATCCTGGGACCAGTTGAACTTACGGGTGACGTGATTACCGACGCCGTGGCCCAGCAGAGCCAGCTTTCAACCGGTGGCACCACGGGTGAGTGGGAAGTTGCCATCACGATGAATAAGGAAGGCGCCTCCTCGTTCGGCAAGGTGAGCACGCGTCTCTACGGGCAGCAGCAACCTCTCAATCAGTTCGCATTCGTGCTCGACGGCAAAGTGCTGTCGGCGCCGACCATGAACGCGCAGATTCTCGATGGGCGTCCCGCAATCTCGGGCAACTTCACGAAGGACTCGTCGCAGGTTCTCGCCGACCAGCTGAAGTTTGGTGCGCTCCCAATCGGATTCACCGTACAGAGCCAGGAAGATATCTCAGCGACGCTCGGAAGTAATCAGCTCTCCGCGGGTCTCCTCGCCGGCTTGCTCGGTCTTGCTCTTGTGGTCGTTTATTCGCTCTTCCAGTATCGTTTGCTGGGCACACTGACGATTGCCTCCCTTGCGATCGCTGCTGTACTCACATACTTGCTCCTCACGTTCTTCTCCTGGCGCCAGGGATATCGATTATCGCTCGCGGGTGTCGCAGGTATTATCGTCGCCATCGGCTTTACTGCTGACTCCTTTATTGTCTACTTTGAGCGAGTCCGTGATGCGCTGCGTGACGGATTCGGTATCGAGGGTGCTGTTGAAAATGGCTGGAAGCGCGCGATTCGAACAGTGCTTGCATCTGACGGTGTGAACCTGCTTGCAGCGGTCGTGCTCTTTGTACTCGCCGTAGGTAACGTGAAAGGCTTCGCCTTCACACTCGGTCTCACGACGATTGTTGACGTCATTGTGGTTTCGTTCTTTACCCACCCAATGATGGCGTTGCTCGCACGCACGCGTTTCTACCAGAGCGGACACAAGGCTTCCGGCCTTGATCCACGTCAGCTTGGCGCGGTCTATCGTGGCCGTGCGCAGTTTGCGGCTCCCATCGTGGTTTCGAAGGGCGCAGCAAAGAAGGTCGCGCGTAGTCGCAACGAAGCTGAACGTCGTCAAACGATCGCTGAACGCAAGGCCGCCGAGTCACTTGGCGCAGGAAAGGAGAGCTAGCATGGCTCGTTCATTCGCCGAGTTCGGCAATGCTCTGTACACCGGTGAGAAATCGATCGACTTCGTTGGGAAACGCAAGCTTTGGTACTCGATTTCCGTCGTGCTCTTGATCATTGCGATCGCTGGCCCCTTCCTCCGAGGCGGTTTTCAATTCGGAATTGAGTTCACTGGCGGCAGTCAGTTCCAGGTGCACGTTTCGAGTGGTGCAGATCGCGATCCAGCACTTGCAGAACAGGCCGTCGCTGAAGTCTTGCCGTCGAGCGCCCCTCGTGTTTCTGTGCTTGGTCAGAACGAGATTCGGGTACAGACTGAGGCCTTAGACAATACGCAGAACAACGAGGTCATTGACGCGCTCGCGACGGCATTCGAAGTCGATCCCGCAGAGGTGACATACTCATATATCGGACCCGCTTGGGGCCAGGACATCACGAAGCAGGCTGTGCTCGCGCTTATCGTGTTCATGGTGCTCTCTGCCGTCGTGATGGCGCTCTACTTCCGCACTTGGAAAATGTCGGTTGCGGCCCTTATCGCTCTCTTCCACGACCTCGTCATCACCGCAGGCATCTATGGCCTCGCAGGCTTCGAAGTCACCCCAGCGGCAATGATCGGATTCTTGACGATTCTCGGCTACTCGCTGTACGACACGGTGGTGGTCTTCGACAAGATCCGTGAGAACACACTGCCAAGTCAGATGAGTGATCGTCGAACCTTTGCAGAGGCGGTGAACCTTGCCGTGAACCAGACGCTCGTGCGTTCGATTAACACTTCGGTGGTCGCGTTGCTTCCGGTTGCGTCGATTCTCTTCGTTGGAGCAGGCCTCCTAGGTGCTGGAACGCTGCGAGACATTTCACTTGCGCTATTCATTGGCATCCTGGTTGGTGCATACTCCACAATCTTCGTTGCCGCCCCTGCGTATGGTCACTTGCGCGAGGGCGAGAAGAGTATTGTCGAAGATAACAAGAAGGTAATTCGACTCCGTGCCAAGGTCGCTGAATCGGAAGAATTCACTGAGCAGACGACTGAGGCAAAGTAACACCAGTATTGAGTCGGGGAAATAGCCGTCGCTGGTGTAGCGTTCTATCAATTGAGGAGGCTGCCCGTGGCTAATTCTGACGCAACTCAGACGACGCCTTCGTCGCTGCGCCGCTTGGTGCCACGAATCTTTGTTCGTGGCACCACACACGGGGCTGTAGACGAGATTATTCGTACGGTCCGCAGCAATCACCCCCGAGCAGACCTCTCGGTGATTCAACGTGCGTATGACGTAGCCGAGCGTGCTCACCGCGGCCAGAAACGCAAAAGTGGTGAACCGTACATCACACATCCGATTGCGGTTTCACAGATTCTCGCTGAGCTCGGTATGGCACCCGTTGCGATCGCTGCTTCTCTCCTGCACGATACCGTTGAAGACACGGACTATTCCCTCGATGAACTGACGCAGGAGTTTGGCGAGGAGATCGCCATGCTCGTGGACGGCGTCACCAAGCTCGACAAAGTCAAATACGGGGACTCTGCTCAGGCTGAGACCGTCCGCAAGATGGTGGTAGCGATGTCGAAAGACATTCGTGTTCTGGTCATTAAACTTGCTGACCGGCTCCACAACGCCCGCACCTGGGGGTTTGTCTCTGGCGAGTCAGCGCGGCGTAAAGCGCAGGAGACGCTCGAAATCTATGCTCCGCTCGCGCATCGACTGGGTATTCAGTCGATGAAGACCGAGCTTGAGGATCTCTCCTTTGCTGTGATGAAGCCGAAGCTGTACGGTGAAATTGACAACCTGGTCAAGCAGCGCAATCCACAGCGAGATGAACTCGTGGGCAAAGTTATCGGTGCAATCGAGACCGATTTGCGGGAGGCGCGCATTAAAGGCGAGGTCACCGGACGCCCCAAAGAGTTATATTCGATTTATCAAAAGATGATCGTTCGCGGGCGCGACTTCGACGAGATCTATGATCTCGTGGGAATTCGCGTACTCACGACATCAATTCGTGATTGCTACGCGGTATTGGGGGCCGTCCATGCAAGGTGGACCCCAATTCCCGGGCGATTCAAGGACTACATCGCGACACCAAAATTCAATCTCTATCAGTCGCTGCACACAACAGTGATTGGCCCCGACGGGCGGGCCGTCGAGATTCAAATTCGTACGGTCGAAATGCATCAACGCGCCGAGTACGGTGTAGCGGCGCACTGGAAGTATAAGCAACGTCAGCAAGGCACTGATAGTCAAACGTCTTCCAACGATATGGCCTGGTTGGCGCATATTTCCGATTGGCAGGCAGAGACTGAGGACCCCAGTGAGTTCCTCGACGCGCTTCGCTTCGAAATAGGTGCGAAAGAAGTCTACGTTTTCACACCAAAGGGGCGCGTCATCGGTCTCCCGGCCGGCGGCACAACCGTTGATTTCGCGTACGCGGTGCACACGGAAGTTGGCCATCGCACCATGGGTGCGCGGGTCAATGGACGCTTAGTTCCGCTTGAGACCCCGTTGCAGAACGGCGATGTCGTTGAGGTATTTACCTCCAAGGATCAGAATGCTGGACCGAATCAGGCATGGCTGAACTTTGTGAAGAGCAAACGAGCTCAGAACAAGATCCGCCAGTGGTTCACGAAGGAACGGCGTGAGGAAGCTGCCGAGACCGGCAAACAGGAGCTGATGAAGACGCTCCGCAAGCAGAATCTACCGCTGCACCAATTGTTGAGTTCTGAAGCGCTGCAACAAGTCGCGCTCCAGCTCAATCTCGCTGATGTCGCGGCACTGTATGCGGCGATCGGTGAGGGCAACACTTCAGCACAGTCGGTGGTGGAAAAGGTCTCGGCGCTCGTGGTAGACGAGCATGCGGCCGAACCGGCGGCCCTTTCGCTTCCCATAAATGAGTCACCTCGTCCCCGTGGTTCTCAGGCGTCTTCGAGTGGCGTCGTCGTGAAGGGTGCGAGCGACATTCTCGCCAAGCTCGCCAAATGCTGCACGCCTGTGCCGGGCGATGATATTCGTGGTTTTGTTACCAAGGGACAAGGCGTCTCTGTGCACCGCAGTGACTGCAACAACTACAAAAATCTCCAATCCCAGCAAGAGCGGCTCATTGACGTTGAGTGGGCTCCAAACACAAAGAGTGTGTTCCTCGTGCATATCCAAGTCGAGGCGCTCGATCGTTCGGCGCTGCTGTCTGACGTGACGCGCACCCTTTCAGAACATCACGTGAACATTCTTTCGGCGTCGGTGAACACGTCGACGTCACGGCTTGCGATTAGTAAGTTTCTGTTTGAGATGGCAAATGCCACGCACCTTGATCACGTATTAAATGCCGTGCGTCGCATTGAGGGCGTGTATGACGTGTACCGAATCACAAACTAACTCCCGTAACACTCGCGTAGTCTGAGGGAGACGCGGGCGCGGTCGGTTCGGCTTGCACGTGACGCCTGAACTAGGAGCTTCTCGACTGCGTTGTGATCAGGGGCGATTAAGAGCCGGCAGGCAACACGTCTTGGTGTGTCAAAATTGTCTGCGGATCGCATCAAATCGTATGCGGTGCGGGTTGGGTGCGTGACCGCATATTCCCCGAAGTAGGCGACATCCTCGCTGCGAAATTTGAACTGACGATAGGCAACTAAGCGGTTCTCGGAAGTAGAGGGAACACGCCCAGACCGCGTCGAGAGTTCGAGCGGTGTACGCCGTTCTCGTGCGGCACCCCAGATCCAGGCTGCCGTCATACCGATCGCGACAAACCGAGGTGTGAGGTACTCAGTAAGAGCCGCACAGCGGGTTGCGGGTGTTGGAGGCCAAGCGGCAGGACGAAACCCCGGGCCGCAGGTGGTGAGCGTTCCGAGTAGTGCCGCAGCCGATTTGAGCGTCTGCGGCCAGTGGCTCACAGCAGGAGCAATGGGTGTGTGCATACACCAAGCCTCCGCGATGCGAGCCGAAACGGCTAGCCCGCGGAGGCAGGGTGTGGATAACTAGTCGCCGATCGCTGCGAGCCAGGACTGCTGGGTCGCGAGCTTCTCTTCGGCAGCGTTCTTCGCGCGGGCGTCCTTGGCGTTCTGAATCTCGGTTTCGAGCTCCGCGATCGACGCTTCAAGCTGTCCGCGGAGACCCTCGCTTCTCGCCTTCGTCTCAGGGTTTGATTTGCGCCAGTGTTCGTCCTCGAGCCCCTTGACGTGGTCTTCGATGCGTCGGAGCTTACCCTCGGTATCGCGAAGCGATTCCCGAGGAATTTTGCCAACCTCATCCCAGCGAATCTGGATCGTGGTGAGCTGCTTACGCGCTGCGCTCGGATCCTTGATCTCGAGAATCGACTGTGCATCGTCAAGAATGGCTTGCTTGGCAACGAGGTTCGCCGAGTACTCCTCGTTCGTCTGCGCGGCTTCTTCAGCCTTAGCCTGGTACAAAACGTCGCCTGCTGCCTTGAAACGCGCCCAGAGCTGATCATCAAGCTTCCGACTTGCGCGACCCGCCTGTTTCCACTCGTCGAGCAGGCTGCGGTACGCAGGGATTCCATCGATGCCGCGGTCTGCCAGTGCTTCAGCTGACGTAATGATGCGTTCCTTGCGGGCCTTCACGTCTTTGTTGTTTGCATCCATCTGTGAGAAATGGGCGCGACGTGCGGTGTCAAAACTTTGCCTTGCGGCACGAAAACGCTTCCAGAAAGCGTCGGCCTGGGCTTTGGGAAGGTGCGGCCCGCTCCGCTGGGCAGTCTGCCAATCATTGAAGAGCTGCTCAAGCGCCGCGCTGGTTTCTTTCCAACGAATTGACGTCTCAGGCTGTGCAACGAGACGTTCCGCTTCTACCGCGATGGCCTCACGCTTAGCGACAGCTTCTTCGCGGGCTGCCTCACGTTCCTGCTTCTGCTTCTCGCCGAAAGCTGCGGCCTTTTCGGTGAGCTTTGCCACTCGAGCGCGTAGCGAATCAATATCGCCCACGGCAGCGGGCTCAGCAAGCTGTTCTTGGAGTTTCGCCACGGTGCCAGAAACTGAAGCATCAGCAGTCCCGCGGTTAATGCGGGCTTCAAGCAGGGTGACCTGACCGGCAAGGTCTGAATACTTGCGCTCGAAGTAGGCAAGGGCCTCTTCAGGCGTGCCGTCCGGGAAGGACCCAACTGCTCGCTCACTGTCGCCCTCGCGGACATACACCGTGCGGTCTTCATCAACCCTGCCCCAGGGCGTCTCATTCGTCGCTTCACTCACCGTGCTGCTCACCTGTCGTGTTGGATCGGCTTCCCCGACCATTGCTTGATAGACCCCTCCACTATGCCACAGGGAAGTGATGGATACGTGATTGTCGGAGTGGCTCGATAGCATGTCAGTGTGCCTGAGAACCCAGCCCCGACCGCGCCCCTCGCGGTGCGCATGCGCCCGAGGTCGCTCGATGAGGTTGTTGGGCAGCGACATCTACTTCAACCGGGTTCACCGTTACGCGTAATCGCGAATGGTGGCGACGGTTCTGCGGTATCAGTTATTCTCTGGGGACCGCCCGGCACCGGCAAGACCACGATCGCGCAAGCGATCGCGCATTCGAGCGGCCGACGCTTCGTTGAACTCTCAGCGGTGACCGCTGGGATCAAAGATGTGCGCACTGTTATGGAGCGGGCACTGAACGATCGCGATCTGTACGACATTGCGACGGTGCTTTTTCTTGATGAGATTCACCGTTTCACGAAAGCGCAACAAGATGCACTCCTTCCCGGGGTTGAGAACGGATGGGTGACACTTATCGCTGCGACCACGGAGAACCCATCGTTCTCGGTGATTAGCCCGTTGCTGTCTCGATCCCTACTGCTCACGCTGGAACCGTTGAGCGATTCCGATCTTGCTGAGCTTGTGACACGCGCGGTCTCCGATCCGAGAGGTGTACGGGACGCTGTCGTGCTCGAAGATGAGGCCCGTGATGCTCTCGTACAGTTATCTTCTGGGGACGCACGAAGAGCACTGACCGGTCTCGAGGCAGCCGCTTCGTCCGCGCTTTCGAGCACAGACCTGAACGAGGCGGAATCTGCTGAAGATGTGGCAGAGAATGCTGGGGCTATAGCGACAAAACCGGTCATTACCGCTGACACGGTGGCAACGTCGATCAACCGAGCGCTGCTTCGGTACGACCGTGATGGCGACCAGCATTACGACGTCATCAGTGCGTTCATCAAATCTTTACGTGGGTCAGACCCTGATGCTGCGATTCACTATTTGGCGCGGATGATTGAGGCGGGGGAGGATCCGAGGTTCATCGCCAGGAGGCTTATGGTGCACGCCGCAGAAGACGTCGGGCTTGCAGACCCACAGGCACTCCCGATCGCTGTTGCGGCAGCACAGGCAACTCAGCTGATCGGTCTGCCCGAGGCGCGGATTCCTCTTGCGGAAGCGACGTTGTATATCGCGACTGCGCCAAAATCTAATGCGGTCATTTCTGCGATCGACAAAGCAATTGCAGACGTGAAGGCAGGTCGCTTCGGGCTCGTACCCAAACCACTTCGAGACGCCCACTACGGTGGTGCAAAACAGCTGGGACACGGTAAAGGGTATCGCTACCCACACAGCGATCCGCGAGGCGTGGTGTCTCAGCAATATCTTCCTGATGAACTCTCAGGGGTGCGCTATTACGAACCCACGACACACGGGAATGAGCGGCAGATCTCTGAACGGTTGGAAAAGATTCGAAAGATCACAAAGGGCGAGTAAGCATCTGCTAAGCTGTTCGTTGGCCAACATGGCTCTCACGGCAGGCTGCAGGTGAGATGCACATGGCAGGCGCCCAGTAGCCGGGTAACTGCAACGGTCGTTCCCTCACCGAAACCGGTTTGTTGTGTCGCGTGCATTGCGAGTGAAAACTCTTGAATGCGGGCACAACGTGGCCGAGAGAACATTTTATTGCAAACCCGAAAGGATACCTGTGTCGACTACGTCACGTACCCGTTCCAAGACGCGCCTCTCGCGCTCACTTGGAATTGCCCTCACCCCGAAGGCAGCTCGCTACCTCGAGAAGCGCCCCTACGCCCCCGGCCAGCACGGACGCACCAAACGTAAGAGCGACAGTGACTACGCTGTTCGTCTGCGCGAGAAGCAGCGTCTGCGCGCCCAGTACGGCATTCGTGAGAAGCAGCTCTTCATAGCGTTCAACGAAGCCCGCCGCCTCGACGGACTGACCGGTGAAAACCTTGTTGAGCTTCTCGAGATGCGTCTTGACTCACTCGTGCTTCGCGCAGGTCTTGCACGTACTACGTCGCAGGCCCGCCAGCTCATTGTGCACCGCCACATTCTCGTAGACGGCAAGCTCGTCGACCGCCCTTCGTTCCGCGTAAAGCCGGGGCAGCTCATCCACGTAAAGCCACGCTCGGAGGCTCTCGAGCCGTTCCAGGTTGCAGCTGCAGGTGGACACGCTGAGGTACTTCCCAACGTTCCGGGTTACCTCGAGGTTGAGCTCGACAAGCTCCAGGCTCGCCTGATTCGTCGCCCCAAGCGCGCTGAGGTCCCCGTGACCTGTGAAGTGCAGCTCGTGGTCGAGTTCTACTCGGGTCGCTAAGACTTACACGTTTGAAGGCGCTGGGATCCATAAGGAATCCAGCGCCTTCAAACGTTTCAGGCATCGATGACCGGATAAGCTTGACGAGTATTCTCTTGTAGCGCCAGACGGGCGCTGCTGTGCGATCGCAGAAGGGCAGGACTGCATGCGCAAGTTCATGTTGCTTGTATTC
>JBQEBC010000008.1:24345-65079 GCA_052106035.1 Leucobacter sp.
CTGTGCGATCGCAGAAGGGCAGGACTGCATGCGCAAGTTCATGTTGCTTGTATTCGGCGTAGCCATCGGTTTTGTGGCTGCCCATTTCGTGAACCAAAATCCAAGCGGGCGTCAATTTTTTGAACGTGTAAACCGTGGTACTGAGGAGCTTTCGAACGCATTTGCTCACGGATATCGTGCGGCTGAGCAGGCTCAGTTCGACCGTTCGCTCAACGATATCGATTCAAAGAACTAAGTTACAGGCCACCAGCCACACTTTAGAAGGAACGAATTACCTCACATGCAGACCGCTGAGATTCAACGTCGTTGGCTGGACTTCTTTCAGCAGCGGGAGCACACCGTGGTTCCGTCGGCTTCGCTTGTGAGCGATGACCCGAGCCTCATGTTTACGGTCGCAGGAATGGTTCCTTTTGTGCCGTATCTGTCTGGCCTCGTTCCCGCACCGTATCCACGAGCTACGAGTGTGCAGAAATGTATTCGCACGAATGACATCGAAGAAGTGGGTCGAACACCCCGCCACGGAACCTTCTTCCAGATGTGTGGCAACTTCTCGTTCGGCGATTATTTTAAAGAGGGCGCGATTCGTTTTGCGTGGGAACTTCTCACCACTTCGGAGGCCGACGGTGGGCTCGGGTTTTCGCCAGATGATCTCTGGGTGACCGTCTACGAGGAAGACCACGAGGCACTCGCGCTCTGGAAGAAGCATTCTTCGCTCCCAGAGGATCGCATTCAAAAGCTCGGTAAGGACACGAATTATTGGTCGACGGGCCAGCCCGGCCCGGCCGGCCCGTGTTCTGAAATCTTCTTTGACCTCGGCCCCGAGTACGGCATCGATGGGGGGCCAGCAACCGACGACGATCGATACGTTGAAATCTGGAACCTCGTGTTCATGCAATACGAGGTCACCGACGTGAAATCGAAGATTGATTTTCGAATTTTGGGAGAGTTGCCCAAAAAGAACATTGATACCGGCATGGGGCTCGAGCGCGTTGCATTCATCAAGCAGGGCGTCAACAACATGTACGAGATCGACCAGGTTCGCCCGGTACTCGATCGTGCCGCAGCGCTCTCGGGTAAGACGTACGGTCAGAACCACGACGATGACGTTCGCTTGCGAGTCATTGCGGATCACGTTCGAAGCGGCCTCATGCTTATTTCAGATGGCGTGACACCATCGAATGAGGGTCGCGGGTACATTCTTCGACGCCTCCTGCGCCGCGTGATTCTTTCCATGCGGCTCCTCGGGGTCGAGGGTGCGAGTTTTGACGCACTGTTCCCCGCATCACGCGATGCAATGCAAGCTGCGTACCCGAATGTCGCTGCAGATTTTGATTTTATTTCGCGCGTTGCGTACGCGGAAGAAAAGACATTCTTGCGCACACTCGCCTCGGGCATCCAGATTCTCGATAACGCAATCAATGACGCGAAGGGGGATGGTTCGGATTCGGGTGGCGTTGTGCCAGGCGACACCGCGTTCATGTTGCATGACACGCACGGGTTTCCCATTGAGCTCTCTCTCGAGATTGCGGAAGAAGCTGGGGTGACGGTCGATCGTGAGGTCTTTACCTCGCTCATGCACGAGCAGCGCGCGCGTGCCCAAGCTGACGCAAAGGCCAAGAAGGGTCAGCGCGCCGACCTTTCCATCTATAAGGAACTCCGAGGGCTCGGTGAAACCGCGTTTGTCGGGTATGACGCGCTTATTCACGAGAGCCGTGTTCTCGGTATCGTCGTGGACGGAGCCTCGACTCAGGAAGCCCGTGAAGGCGAGATCGCAGAGCTTGTGCTTGCTGAGACCGCGCTTTGGGCAGAGTCTGGCGGTCAGGATGCGGATCAGGGCTTCATCGTTGGAGACGGCTTCGAAGCCGAAATTATCGATGTGCAGAAACCTGTTCCCGGTTTGATTGTGCACACGGTCAAGGTCAACGTGGGCACAATTAGCGTCGACGCACGCGCAGAAACTCGTGTCGATGCCCAATACCGACGCGGTGCGACACAGGCGCACTCAGCGACTCACATTGTGCATGCTGCGCTGCGCGAAGTGTTGGGGCCCAACGCACACCAAGCGGGGTCATACAACAAAGCAGGCTACATGCGCCTTGATTTCACCCACTCGGAGGCGCTCAGCGCCGTGACGAAGAGCGAAGTTGAAGAAATCTCCAACATGGCGATTCGCTCAAACTTCGAGGTTGTCACCCGGGAGATGTCTCTCGACGATGCGAAGGCGCTCGGCGCAATGGCACTCTTCGGCGAAAAGTATGGCGAACGTGTGCGCGTGGTCGATATCGGTGGAGAATGGTCGCGTGAACTGTGCGCGGGAACCCACGTTTCGAGTTCTGCCGAGGTTGGCATGATCAACCTCGTTTCTGAAAGCTCGATCGGTTCGACGAACCGTAGAGTCGAGTCCCTTGTAGGTCTTGAGGCGTTTCAGAGTTTCGCCGCTGAGCGTTCTATTGTGCAGCAGCTTGCTGGCGGGTTGAAAGTGCAGCGTGCTGACATTGTGGCTCGTGTCGAAGATCTGAGCGTGCAACTTCGCTCTGCTGAGAAGAAAATTGCTGCGCTTGAAGCTGCAAAACTTGCCGAACGCGTGCCGACACTCTTGCAAGCAGCTGAGCGAGTGGGGGCTGTGTTGCTGGTGTCTGCGGATCTCGGCACTGTCGGGTCGGCTGACGACGTTCGCGGACTCGTGACCCAGCTTCGTGAAAAGCTTTCAGCAGAGGCCGCAGTTGTTGTTCTGGCAGGCACCATTGCCGGTGACGGTGCTGGAAAGCCACTCGTGGTTGCTGCAACTACGAAAGCAGCGCGTGAACTTGGTGTAAAGGCCGGAGATATTGCAAAACGCGGTGCACAGGCACTCGGAGGTGGTGGCGGCGGCAAGCCGGATCTGGCTCAGGGCGGCGGCACCGATCCCGCAAAAATCGGTGCGGCACTTGCTGAGATACGTCGCAGTATTGAGGCGTGACCCATGCGCGTGGGAGTTCGGTTGGGGGTAGATGTGGGGAAAGCCCGTATCGGAATCGCGCGGAGCGATCCGCACGGGATGCTTGCGACCCCCATCGAAACCGTGAAGCGAGACCTTGAAGGGAACTCAGACGTTTCGCGCATTGGTGCGCTCGTGGCCGAATACGATGCATTCGAGCTTATTGTTGGGTTACCACTGAACATGCAGGGGGAACGCACTCTCTCGACTCAAGACGCGGAGTTATTTGCCATCAAGCTCGCCAACCAATTCGCGGGCCGGGTCGATGTGCGACTTGTAGATGAGCGCCTTTCGACGGTTTCTGCGCAGGGGCAGTTGCGGCAAGCAGGTCGGAAGACCAAGGAAAGTCGCGGAGTAATTGACCAAGCTGCTGCCATTGTGATTTTGCAACACGCGCTCGACGTGGAGCGGAGTCAGGGCGCGGCACCTGGAACACTGGTGCAGGTGTCCTCTGGCGCAGAAGAGTAAAGGAGCCCCGAGTGAGCGAACGATCCGGACGCCGTAGGCGTGATGATCACACCCAGAACGATGACGAACGCCGTACCCGTACGCGCGGACGCATCGTTATCTCGGTCGTGCTCATCGTTATGCTCTTGGCACTCGGCGGAGGTGCGGCATACGTATGGACACAGTTTGGTGACCGTGTCTCGCTCGCAATGGGCTGGTCCACAAATGATTACGAGGGTGAGGGGCACGGCGAGGCGCTCATCACGATCACTGAGGGCGAGATAGGTGCTGATGTTGCGGATGCGCTTGCCGAGGCCGACATCGTGAAAACCTCTGAAGTTTTCTATGAACTGCTCCTTGCGCAAGACCCCGCGGTTGATTTTCAGGTGGGAACATACCAACTGAAACAGCAAATGAGTGCGCAGGCTGCACTCGATGCGCTCCAGAATGACGAGAATCGGATGCAGCTCACCGTCACGATCCCAGAGGGCACTGCTGCCCTCACGGCGCTGGAAATGACGGCGGGAGTCGTTGATATTCCGTTTTCAGAGTTTGAGGCTGCAGCGGCCAACCCGGAAGCATTCGGAGTTCCGGCTGAGTTTCCCTCGATTGAGGGCTTCTTGTTCCCGGCGACCTACACCTTTGAACCAGACGATACCGCTGAAACGATTATTCAGACAATGGTGGATCGCATGTGGCAAGCCCTCGATGACCAGGGCGTCGCACATGAAGATGCTTGGAGAGTGCTCACGTTAGCCGCAATGGTGCAGCGTGAAGCAGGGTCGAACCTTGAAGACTTCCCGAAGGTTTCCCGCGTGTTCTTGAACCGTCTTGACATCGATATGTTGCTGCAATCTGATGCAACGGTGTCGTATGGCACCGGCCGCACTGACACGGTGTGGACTACCCCGGAAGAGCGCGCGGACAAGTCCAATAAGTACAACACGTACGGCAACGCTGGGCTCCCTGCCGGGCCAATCACGCTTCCAGGCGACACCGCCATTAATGCTGCGATCGCACCAGCTGATGGGCCCTGGCTCTATTTCATGCCCATTGACCTGACGAGTGGTAAGACAGAATTTGCGGTCACGAAAGAAGAGCACGACCAGAACGTGTTGAAACTCGATGCGTGGTGCACCACCCACCGCGAAGAGGGAGGCACCTACTGTGACTGATGCTGCGCCGACAGATGAAGAGCTTCGACGTCCACCGGTCTCAACGTTAGCTGTGCTTGGGCAGCCCATTGCCCATTCAAAATCTCCTGAAATTCACCGTGCTGCGTATAGACGCCTGGGGCTTCCGTGGACGTATGAACCAATCGAGTGTGATGAATCGAGCCTCGAAAGCTTATTGGCCACACAGGCTGAGGAGCGGAGAGGCTTCTCGCTCACCATGCCGCTCAAGAGCGAGGCTCGTCGGCTCGCCAAAGTTGTCGACGCTGTGGCAGAGGAAAGTGGGGTGGTGAACACGCTCCTCCGGCTTGCATTGGATAGCTCAGGTGCTCCGCAGTGGGCAGGATTCAACACCGACGTCGCGGGCCTTGCTTCGGCTCTCAGGCGCGCGGGGCTCGATGCCACGCGAACCATTGTTTTGGGGTCGGGGGCAACCGCGGTATCCGCCATTCTTGCTGCACGCATGAACGGTGCGCAGCACATTGAGATCGTCGCCCGCAACACTCAATCAATCAATGAGCTCGTTCGGCGGTTCGACCAAACTGCCGAACCCGGGGGAGGCCCCGTGCGCATTTCGGGCACCACGCTTGCTGATGCCGAGAGCGCCTATGCCGACTCTGAGCGTGCGGATGCATCACTGGTGATTTCCACACTACCGGGGCCCGTTACAAGTGAAGTAACGCTTCCAGCAGCTCTCTTGCGCGTGCCATTATTCGACGTCGCCTACGATCCCTGGCCATCTCCGCTCGCTACACGCTGGACTGAGGCTGGAGGAGTGGCTCATGCTGGCATTGAGATGCTCGTTGAGCAGGCGCTTGTACAGATCCGCATTTTTGTGAATGGTGACCCCGGCACCGAAATTGACGACGAGGATGGCCTGCGCGCCATCATGCTCGCCGCGAGTGTGGGAGGATAGTTCTTATGCTTCGTTGGCTTACCGCCGGGGAATCCCACGGCCCCGAACTCATTGCCGTCATAGAAGGCATGCCTGCGGGCGTGCCGATTTCTCTCGACGGTATTCGTGAAGATCTCGCGCGTCGAAAGCTCGGCTATGGCCGTGGCTCGCGCATGAAGTTTGAGCAGGATGAGCTCAACCTTTCAGGAGGCGTAGTTCAGGGCGTGACCATTGGCGGTCCTGTCGCAATTCGAATTGGGAACACGGAATGGCCGAAATGGTCTGAAGTGATGAATCCTGAGAAGACCGAACTTTCAGAGAAGTCACGCGGGCGCGGTGCTGCGCTGACGCGGCCCCGCCCAGGCCATGCAGATCTTGTCGGCATGCAGAAGTACGGTTTCGAAGAGGCGCGTCCGGTGCTCGAACGTGCCAGCGCGCGAGAGACTGCCGCTCGCGTAGCGCTGGGTGCAGTTGTTCGTGCATTTCTTGCTGAACTTGGCATTACGCTCGTGAGTCACACTGTATCGCTCGGTGATGTGGTAGCACCTGTTGGGGCCGCGCTTCCTCGCCCAGAGGACGTTGCGCAGCTTGACGCAGATCCGCTTCGATGCTTTGACGAAGCGACAAGTGCGCGTATGGTCGAAGAGGTCGACGATACGAAGAAGTCGGGCGACACGATCGGCGGTATCGTCGAGGTCCTTGCTTACGGGCTGCCCCCGGGCCTTGGCTCATATGTGCACTGGGATCGGCGTCTTGATTCCCGTCTCGCCGGCGCGCTCATGGGCATTCAGGCTATCAAGGGCGTCGAAATTGGCGACGGTTTCGAAACAACGAAACGCCGGGGCTCTGTGGCACATGACGAGTTGCACATTCGTGACGGCCACATCAAGCGTGACACGGGCCGCGCGGGTGGTATCGAGGGAGGCATGACGACCGGTCAGGTGCTTCGTGTTCGTGCTGGAATGAAGCCGATTGCCACGGTGCCGCATGCGCTACCCACGATCGATGTTGCTACTGGTGAAGAGTCGAAAGCGCATCATCAGCGTAGCGACGTCTCTGCGGTGCCGGCAGCTGGTGTTGTTGCTGAAGCGATGGTCGCACTCGTGCTCGCGGAAGCGGTCGTTGAGAAATTTGGCGGAGATAGTCTGCAGGAGACCAAGCGGAACCTCGAGAGCTACCTCAGCGCAATCCCTGAGCGGCTAACCACGGCCCAAGAGTCGTGATTGGATCGCGCCGGGCCGGTCGGCAGGCGGGTCCACCCGCCGCCGTTCCGAAGCCAGCGCCGCCAACCCATCGTGTGGTTCCGATTACCGAAGATCTTGCTGTGCCGATAGCCGAGATTGGGCCGGAAGCTCCGTCCCAAGAGAAGCCGAAGCGCCGCAGACGACGGAGGGGTGCGAGCACCAAGCTTCCTGACCGCGCAATTGTGTTTGTTGGGCCTATGGCCGCAGGAAAAACCAGTCTGGGGCGGAGAGTTGCCAAGGAACTCGCGATTCCATTCGTTGACAGCGATGTGTTGTTTGTGCGTGAACACGGCGCAATCACCGAGTTCTTCGCCGAGCATGGGGAAGCGGAGTTTCGGCGTATTGAAGCGGACATTATTGCTGCGGAACTCGAATCCACCGGCACGAAGATTCTCGCGCTTGGTGGCGGCGCAGTGCTCACAGATTCAACTCGGAAGTTACTCGAGAAGCATCCCACCGTGCTGCTCATGACAACGCAGGAAGCGGTACTGCGTACTGCGAATCTTTCTCGTCGCCCGCTGTTGCGCGACGACCCTTCTGCATGGGGCAGAATTCTTGCCGAACGCAAGCCGCTGTACCTGGAAGTAGCGAACGTGACGTATCGCACCGATCGTGCAGGAAAAGAGCAGCTCACCCGTCGCGTTGTGCAATGGGTGCGAGCTTATGCGCGGAAAGAACGCGCGGGTGCGCGTCGGTCCACCCCGAAACAAGCGAACAACACACCTACCAACTCACGAAATGAACGGAAGTAACATGTCTGCGGCTGTGAGCGAGATCACTGTGTCTGGTGAGACGAACTACACGATCACTGTGGGTCGCGGTCTGCTGGAACGTGTGCCTGAGGCACTGGGCGACCGTGTCGCTAAGGTGTTGATTGTGCACACGCCGACCGTTGGGCGGCTTGCTGAGGAGCTGCGGGAATCTCTGGGAAAGAAGTACGGCCAGGTGCTGCTCGCAGAGGTGCCCGATGCTGAATCGGCCAAGCGAGTTGAGGTCGCAGCCTTCTGCTGGCAGATCCTTGGTCAATCCGACTTTACGCGGACTGACGCGGTTATTGGACTTGGCGGGGGAGCCGTCACTGACCTTGCCGGCTTTGTGGCGGCAACCTGGCTGCGCGGCGTCAAACTCGTGCAGATTCCGACAACGGTACTGGGAATGGTGGATGCTGCGGTTGGCGGGAAGACCGGCATCAACACGGCGGAGGGCAAGAACCTCGTTGGGGCGTTCTATGCGCCAGCAGCTGTCATCTGCGACCTCGAACTTCTCGAAACGCTCCCGCATAACGAAATTGTTGCTGGCTTTGCCGAAGTCGTGAAAGCCGGCTTCATTGCGGAACCCGAGATTCTTGACCTGGTTGAGGCCGATGTTGCTCGCGCGACGAACCCTCAAACGCCAGAGTTTCAGCGAGCAATCGAGCTTGCGATCGGAATGAAGGCGCGCGTCGTTTCCGAAGATTTCAAGGAGGGTGGCCTCCGTGAGATTCTCAACTACGGCCACACGCTCGGTCACGCCATCGAACACGCTGAGCGGTACCAGTGGCGGCACGGTGTGGCCGTTGGCATTGGCATGATGTACGCGGCAGAGCTTGGTCGCATGGCCGGCTCGCTCTCGGATGCTGCTGTCGAACGGCACAAACATGTGCTCTCGTTACTCGGTCTGCCACTCACATACCCAGCTGGCCGCTGGCAGGGGCTGCTCGCAACAATGCAGCGAGATAAGAAAGCCCGCGCAGGCATGCTCAGATTCATTGTGCTCGATGAGATCGGGAAGCCGCGGGTACTCGCGGGGGTCGACGAATCGATGCTGCAATTCGCATATCAGGAGATCGCAAGCTGAGTCACTCGCGCAATCTCAGAATTGCGCGTAGACTGGTGTTATGAGCATCGCAGTTACAGGAGAGTCCGGCTTCGCCGACGGTTTCCGCATGCTCCTCGGTGCAGCGGGTAATGGGTCACTGCTTGCTGAGCTTCTGGGAGTGAAACCTTCGCAAGTAACCAGGTGGAAGCAGGGAACACAGGTTCCTTCCGCCGATTCGGTGAGGTCGATTATGGACTTCGCGTACATCGTCGCGCGCGCGGAATCGGTGATGCATACAAAGGTCGTGCCGATCTGGCTCGATTCACCGAATCAGTTTCTCCGTGGATCTTCACCGCGCGAATGCATCAAGCTTGGTCGCGTCGCTGAGGTGATCGGCGCGATTGATGCTGAGGATGAGGGCGCATACGCCTAGGCTCCATGGCAGACGACGAACTGCGGCTCTATCGCTGCTATCCGAAAGTTCCCGGGGCGAGGCGCGGAAAACCGGGACATTGGTCGTATGTTCCTACCCCGCAGTTTCATGGGCGTTGGGACAACGCCGATCTGTACACTTCTTGGTATTTTTCACGGAGCGCCGTCGGTGCAG
The DNA here is from genome assembly GCA_052106035.1 of Leucobacter sp. Classification (GTDB taxonomy): domain Bacteria; phylum Actinomycetota; class Actinomycetes; order Actinomycetales; family Microbacteriaceae; genus Leucobacter. The sequence goes on from JBQEBC010000008.1 coordinate 33,485, forward strand.
TCGCAGAGAGCTTTTATAACAAACGGCAGTGGATCCCGGAAGTATTCTTGACCCCAGCTGGTGCACCTCGGGCCATCGCAGAGTTCAGTTATACCGGCGGCTCACTTCAGGAGCTTGACGACGCACGCACGCTCGTGACGCTCGGAGTAAAACCCAGCGAAGTGGTTGTCCATGACCTTGGCAGGACACAGACGATTGCTCGACGCGTGTTTGAGTCGCGACCCAGTGATTGTGGTGGGCTGAGCTGGTGGTCGTCACAGATGCCACAGGAAAGCTCAGTTTTACTCTGGAGCAATGATGGTGCTCCACCCGAAGGGCTGGATCTGCTCGGGATCCAAGCGCTGAGTGTGGATCACCCGGCGGTCATTGAAGCAGCGTCACGTCTGTTTCGGCCGCTCGGGTAGGGTCTATTTGACGTACCGGAGTGAATCGTGGACGTCACGTGTTAGACGTGAGCGAGAAAGCCTTGTGAGCGAAGTATGAGTGTGAGTACTTGGCGATCTTCTGCGTGCATCACGCCTTCGACGAACCGTCTGAGTGCGAGGTCGAGCGACACCTGACCGCCACTGCCAGCAACCTTCTGCAGGATAGCTACAAGCGTTCGGGGCGCGAGCACTGATTCCTCGAGCCCAGGCCTGCCATCGATCTCCCGCTCGGCAGTCACAAAATCTGAGAATCCATCGCCGTATGATCCAGCGAACACTTGTTGGCTGATGAAAGCCGCGCGACACGCGCGCTCGAGCCCATCGCTCTCAAGCGGAACTTCACCAGTTGGGCTCGCAATGGCGGCGGTCGCGAGGAGTAGGTTCTCGGTGGGGGTGTCGCCGTAACTGCGTAGATGGTCGGGGTAGTGCACCCGATAGCTGTTCGCCCCAAACCTATTCACAAGTTCGGCGCTCATGCGGTCTATGCCACGATATCGATGCGGGGTTTGTTCATTCGCGGTAGCAAGGATCGCAAACCCAGACGCGATTCTGATGGAGGCGCCCCCGTTGTCCTGCACCGGGAAATGATCACCCGGGCGAAGCTGGAGCACTCGGTTCAAGCGTTTGAGGAATTCGGGCGGCATTGCATTGATCTCGTCAAGAATGAGCGGTCTACCCTCAGTCATGGCGCGCAGCAGGGGGCCGGGTACGAACAGGCTGACGGTTGCACCGTTTTCTGGACGAAGCTCGTGACTGCCAATGAGCTGTGTACTCGAAATGTCACCGTAGCCCGAGACAAATTCGGGTTCGCTACCGAGCACCTCACGGGAAAGGTATTCGGCGAGGGCGGTTTTTGCCCCTCCGGTCTCACCGAGCAACAGCATCGGTTCGCCACGAGTCAGCGCGGGGAGGGCCTCAGAAATGATGTCGCGCATCTGACCGGTGAGCAGCAAGCCGCGCGTTAATTGCGCTTGCGCCTCACGAAGATTGAGTGTGGACAGGGCGCTCAGTACTCCGTCGCGTGTTTGAGGGGTGTTGATTCGAGTGCTGAGCCACGTAGCGTGTTCCTCTGCGAGGTGCGCTGCCTCTGCGCGAAGACTAGATTGCCTTACCAGTTCAGCAGCGATAAGCGATCGACCGTCTCGCGCCGCGCCATGAGCAATATCGTCGGCCTCCGTAAGGAGTCTGCGTTGATCCTGCTGCAGGTGCCACGCGCGCACTGCAGTGCGCAAGAGCGCAGCATGGTCGTCGAGCGCTCGATCGATGAGTTCGCGATTTTCTGCATCGGCATATAGTTCATCAAGCCGACGCTTGAGAGAAATGACAGACCGATGGGCGAGAGACCCAGAGTCTGTTGTGCGGGCCACTCTTCGTGTTCGGCGAAGCTCACCGGCAGCTTCCACAGCCTCAGCGAGAACAGGGTGGGTAGCAAGCGAGAACATATCGCCACGCTACCACTCGCTAGTGTGGTGATATGGCTCAATCGCGACGCGAGATACAGTTACGCGGAAGCATCACTGCCGCCGCGGCGGTGCTCGGCGTGCAGCTTGAAATCGTTGAGGGGCATGACTGGGTCGTCGCTGGAGGTTCGGTGCGTCTCGGCGTCAAAAGTCTCATCCAAGATACTGCCGATAACGGACATGGCGACGGTAATGACGAAGCGGTAGCGCACACGCTACTTCTTCTCTGGGAATCGGTGCGAGAAGCCCGTGTTGCCCCATTGCGGCGAGCGCGGAGGCTAGCACTTTCGCGGTTGAAGCCTGAACTTGAACCAATGCTTGCCACTATCGACCGAGTTCTTGCAGCTTCTGAACTTATTGCCGCCATGCCGTACCTGCGGATGTCTGTGCATCTAGCGCTGCTGGCAACATTGCCCGAGTCGCCTCGCGAGCTTCCGAAGCATTTGCAGTGGCTCAGTCTCCTGTTGAGCTCTGTCACAGACACTCATTCTTTGGCGAAGCAACTGGATGCAGTGGAGCCGCTCGTGCGAACGGAGTTTATTCAGCTCTCACGTGGTGTTGATGCGGGAAGCGGTTTGACCGCCGCGCAGCGCGTGATTCGACTTGCCTTCAACGCAGCCCCGACGATCAACGCTATGAGACGCTTCGAGCGCGCATATGCGCTCGTGGCGCCACCGTATCTCAGCCTGCTCACCGAAGATCTCCAGTCGAGTGGACTCGATAGCGGTCACACTGGACGGGTCGATAACGATGAAGCTGAAGCTCAGGACGAAGGGATCGGTTCAAGCGGCGGGGGAGACACCAATGAAGCAAAGCCTGGCGGTGATGCTGAGGACGCAGCGAGTGATGGTGCAGCGGAGGCTGCGCGGGCAGGGGACAGTCGGGAGGTCGCCGAGGGCGCGGATCTCTTCGCTGCCGAGCAAGCTGGTTTTGTTGAAACGGTGCTGGACACCCCGCTGCCAGCTCACGGAGCGTGGACCGATGGGCTGGCACCACCCGAAAGTGAAGCAACCGGGGTACATCAGCATCCGCGAAACGAATCTCTTGGAAGCAAGAGTGGTGGCAGTAAGACGGTAACTTCGCTTGAAGAGTATCGAGAGCGAACCCGTGAGCTGGCCTCGGCGATCGATGAACTGCGTGATGTGTGGCGAAAGATCATTGCTGAGCGCGTGGGAGTGCGTAGTGAAATTACGCGTCACCCCGAACCAGACGGTGAAGTGCTCGATCGAAACTCACTCGTGCGGATCGTGTCAGAAGTTATTGCGGGTGTTGAGCGCCCGAACGCATTCCTATCGCGACGACCGATCCTTAGGCGAACCAGAAACGAGGGGAGTACTGACTATGTGTTACTTATTGACCGTTCTGCCTCGATGCGAGGGGCCCCGGCAGACGGGGCGGCAGACGCAGCACTGGTGATGCTGGAATCACTCGCAGCGGTTTCACGCGACATAGCGGCAGAAGAGCGGACGCATGGCCTAGACCTCGATCTCAGTCTGCGTACGTCAATGATCGTGTATGACTCTGAGCCAACTGTCGTGAAGCCTCTTTCTGGCGCATTGGATGACACTGTTCGTAGACGGCTGCACGCTGAGATTCGATCTCCGAGAGGGTCAACGAATGATGCGTCGGCGCTCGAAGCTGCCGCGCAAGAACTCGGAAACGGTGGGTTCGGGCACACTGGCAGTTCCGGCGTGCGTGATGGGGCTACGCGGAGGCGCGTTGTGATTGTTATCAGCGACGGCGGGACGGACGATGGCGGTGCGGCAGCTCGCAGAGTGCAACAGCTTCGGGCCCTAGGGATAGCGGTGTTTGGTGTCGGAATACGAACGGACGACCTGACCACACGCTTCGCGCCTGACGGAATACGCCTCGATGATCCTGCAAAGCTTGCCGCGGCAATCGGACGACTCGTCGCCAGATCCGGCCTTGACGCAGTCCTGTCATAACCGACACGTGCTTGGAGTGAGCCGGTGAGTGAGGCACTGGGTAAGCTCAGAGCGGAGGTACTCGTGGATAACGCAACAGCAGGTAGCAGGGAAAGCGATGTTCGGCTCGCTCGATTGCTGTTTCCGGAGCTCGCCCATGACCTTGATCAGGCTCTCGGCGACGAGGACAGCATAGATGCGCGGATCGATCGAAAGCTCGAGGCTGCCGCAGGTGCCGCTCGAAGTGGGGCACTTGGACAGGCTGCGTTCGAGGGGGTGAACCGCACCGAAGCTGAACGGCTTGAATCAGCTTTTACCTCTGCCAGGGAGATCGCTCAGCTTGCTGGGCTTGCGCTCCCTGAGCCCGAAGCGTTTTGGGCAGCGGGGGTGAATCGCCAGACGATGTCCCGAGCACTTCTCGGAGACCCATCACTCGTTGCCGTGCCAGCGCCGTATGGACTCGGTGTTGAGCGGTGGATTGCGCTCTATCGCACAGCTGCGAGGCGACCGGAGAGTGCACTGTCCCTTGCGTCGCCCCTATCAATTGCGTCAGAGGTCAAACATGCGTTCGCGGAGATTGATGTTGCGCCTCCTGAGACAAAAACGGTGAGCAGTACACCACCCGGCGGTGCGAGTAGTGTTGCATCACTACCCGTGACGATTCATTGGTCGCTGCGGCTCATTTCAGCGACGGAAGTACCGCCGCGTACGGGCATGAACCATTCGATTGGACCGCACGCGACGCTTCCAGAAATGCTGATGCTCCAGCTGATGCTGCTGATTCAGGGGAAGGACCCGGTGGATCGCCAGAGTTTCACGTGGACGGAGGGCACATTCGCAGACGGCAAATTTGCGGCTCGGCACTTCTACGACAGCGCAGGGCGTGGCGTCGGAGTGAACTCTCGTGAAGTAGGAAACCAGGGTCCGCATTTGGGCGCCCGACCACCACTCGGTTAGGCATGGAACAACTCAGTCGTGAGCCCAGACGCTCGGTGCATCTGCTCGGGTCGACGGAAGTTTGGTCGACTGGCCCCACGTGAGTACATCCTTCGGAACTCGAAGCTCTGTGGGGTCTGCCCCACTTTTGGTGATGATCTCATCGACAGGCACCACCCCGCCTGTGCGGCGCAAGATACGGCCGCGCACAAACGCCTGCGCGTATATCTCTGGCTTTCCGCCTATTTTCGAAGAATGCGGTGCTGGGCGCACAAACCGCTGTTCGAGGTAGACAGCCTGGTCGTCAAACCCCAGGATCCGCGATTCAACAGTGAATTTCTTCCACGGGTTCAGTGATTTCCGGTACGAAATCGTTTGTCCGACGACCACGGGGTACCACCTCTCGCGCGTGAACAGGTCGAAGACCCCGTTGCGCAACAGCAGGTCGTACCGACCGATATCCATGATTGAGAGATACTTCCCATTGTTCATGTGCCGGAGAATGTCCAGGTCGGTTGGCCATACGCGAAAGTGCGAACGTGACACGTCGGTGAATCCGAGTCTCGGACCCTTACTGCCGACGAACCATTGGTGCCACAGGGTGCGAGGAAGCATATGCATGGATTGAGCTTAGTGGCACTCATAGTGTGCACAACTTTCGTTGTCAAAGACGTGCAAAATACGCCACAGTCGGCGCGGGTGTAAGATGAATCGGCGCGTTCCGCGCATGAACCTCAACGCAGCAACTGGAGTTACACAGCATGGCAACCTCGAACGACATTAAGAACGGCACCGTCATCAAGGAGGCAGGTCAACTCTGGAACGTTGTTGAGTTCCAGCACGTAAAGCCTGGCAAGGGCGGCGCGTTTGTGCGCACGAAGCAGAAGAATGTCGTGTCGGGCAAGATCATAGACAAGACCTATAACGCAGGAGCCAAGATCGAGACCGCGATGGTCGATCGACGCGACTTCCAATACCTGTACCAGGACGGCGCAGACTTCGTCTTCATGGATCTGGGCGACTACGACCAGATCACCGTGCTTGCCACTGTTGTAGGCGACGCGCACAAGTTCATGCTTGAGAACCAGCAGGTGCAGATCGGACTCCACGAGGGGGAGCCACTCTACCTTGAACTTCCGGCATCGGTGGTTCTCGAAGTCACCTACACTGAGCCAGGTCTCCAGGGCGATCGTTCCACAGGTGGAACGAAGCCGGCCACCGTCGAGACCGGTGCAGAAATTCAGGTTCCCCTCTTTCTCGAAACTGGCACTCGCGTGAAGGTCGACACCCGCACGGGTGATTACCTCGGCCGAGTCAACGATTAGTCTGCGGGTTTTCTGTTAAATGAGTGCAAGAACAAAGGCGCGTAAGCGTGCCCTCGACATGCTATTTCAGGCAGATGTGCTGGCAGTCGAGCTTGACGATGTTATTCGTGCTGAGTCCGGGCGGGCGTTGAGCGAACCAGAACGACTCGCTTCCTGGGTCTACGCTCGCGAGATTGTAGACGGAGTGAACGACCACCGCGAGGAGATCGACGAATTGATCGCGAGCTACGCGCAAGGGTGGACCATCGATCGGATGCCCAACGTGGACCGTGCGATTCTTCGACTCGCCTCGTGGGAGATACTGCACAACCCAGAGGTTCCCGCTGCCGTTGCTATTAATGAGGCGGTCGGGCTTGCGAAGGAATATTCCACCGAAGATTCCAGTCGGTTTGTCAATGGAGTGCTCGGGCGTATTGTTGAGCATTCCCAGGCATAACTTGCGATAGACTCGTCGAGTTGTAGCTTTTCTTTAATGGCGTCCTGTGAGGCGCAGAAGGGGGGCGGAGAATGACTACGCGAACAGTTCTAGATGGGGCTGAGATATCGCGGGCGTTAACCCGTATCTCGCACGAAATTATCGAGGCAAACAAAGGCGTTTCAAACCTCGTTTTAGTGGGTATTCCAACCCGGGGAACGCATCTTGCGAAACGCATTGCTGAGAGCATCTCTCGTATTGAGGGCGTTCAAGTTCCGGTTGGTAGCCTAGACGTGACGCTGTACCGTGATGACCTCGCGAAACACCCGACGCGCGCTCCACAGCCCACTGAGATGCCGCCTGGTATTGATGGAGCCACAGTGGTGCTCGTCGATGATGTGCTGTATTCCGGTCGCACGGTGCGCGCTGCGCTCGATGCGCTTGGCGACCACGGGCGCCCAAAGATTGTTCGGCTCGCAGCACTCATTGACCGGGGCCACCGCGAGCTCCCGATTCGTGCAGATTACATCGGGAAGAATCTTCCGAGCTCTCGTGAAGAACGAATCTCTGTGCGGCTCCAGGAGCACGATGGGGAAGACGGGGTGACGATCTCGTGAGACACCTCCTTGATACGCGTACGCTGTCTCGCGACGACGCACTACTCATTCTTGATACCGCAGAGGATATGGCGGCGACGCAGCAGCGTGAGGTGAAAAAGCTCCCTACGCTTCGTGGAAAATCGGTCGTCAACCTTTTCTTTGAAGACTCAACCCGTACTCGGATTTCATTTGAGGCCGCAGCAAAACGCTTGTCTGCTGACGTTATTAACTTCACTGCCAAGGGGAGCTCGGTTTCCAAAGGCGAGTCGCTCAAAGACACAGCGCAGACGCTGCAGGCGATCGGCGCCGATGGTGTGATTATCAGGCACCCCGCGAGTGGCGCTGCTGCCCGCCTCGCATCAAGTGGGTGGATTGACGCTGGAGTACTCAACGCCGGAGACGGCACTCATGAGCATCCTACGCAGGCGCTGCTTGATGCGTTCACGATGAGGCGTCGCATCCACGGCGAAGCCAGCCGCGGCAAAGGCCTCGACGGTGTGTCCGTCGTGATCGTCGGAGACATCGCGCACTCTCGCGTTGCTCGTTCAAATCTTTGGCTTCTCATCGCCCTCGGCGCGCACGTCACGTTCGTCGCACCCGAAACATTGCTTCCCTTTGGGGCGAGAGGTTGGCCAGTCACGATCCATCACTCGCTTGACGAAGCACTTCGTGAAGAGCAACCGGACGTGGTGATGATGCTACGCATTCAATCTGAGCGCATGCACGCCGCGTTCTTCCCGAACGAACGTGAGTACGCGCGCAATTGGGGGCTTGACGATCATCGGTTCGCGAGCCTTTCCGAGCACACGATTGTGATGCACCCAGGCCCCATGAACCGAGGGCTTGAGATTTCCTCACGCGCGGCAGATTCCGACCGATCAACCGTGCTGGAACAGGTCACTCATGGCGTGTCTGTGCGCATGGCTGCGCTGTACCTGTTGCTATCTGGCGAACGAAACGAAGGCGGAAATTAGAACGATGACTGAGCAGATATTGATTCGTGGAGTTCGTTTAGCTTCTGAGCTCACCGAACGTGGGGCAGAGGTTTCGTCGGCCCGGACGCGGGATCTCCGGATTTCCGGTGGTCGCATCTCCGAGGTAGGCGCAGGCCTTGACGCGCTTGACGGGGAGCGCGTCATCGATGCCGAGGGCCTCGTTGCGCTCACTGGCTTTGTGGATCTCCACACACACCTTCGAGAGCCAGGCTTCGAGCAATCAGAAACGGTGCTCACTGGTACCCGGGCGGCAGCGGCGGGCGGATTCACTACGGTGTTTGCGATGGCAAACACGCTGCCCGTGCAGGACACCGCTGGCGTCGTTGAACAGGTTCAATCGCTAGGCGATGCCGCAGGATACGCCACCGTCCGTCCAATCGGTGCGGTTACCCATGCCCTCGCGGGCGAGCGGTTGAGCGAGATCGGCGCCATGGCGCAGTCACTTGCCAACGTGCGCGTCTTCAGCGATGACGGCAAATGCGTGCACGATCCGCTCCTCATGCGGCGAGCGCTTGAATATGTAAAGACTTTCGACGGCGTAATTGCGCAGCACGCGCAGGATCCTCGTTTGACCGAGGGCGCCCAAATGAACGAGGGTGTGCTTTCAAGCGAACTCGGTCTCAAGGGGTGGCCGGCGGTCGCCGAGGAATCGATTATTGCTCGCGACGTTCTGCTCGCCGAACACGTTGGCGCTCGTCTCCACGTGTGTCACCTCTCGACCAAGGGATCGATTGAGGTGATCCGCTGGGCAAAAGCTCGCGGAATTCAGGTCACCGCAGAGGTAACGCCGCACCACCTCATTCTCACCGAAGACCTTGCGCGCACCTATGACGCTCGTTATAAGGTCAACCCGCCGCTTCGCCGAGAGGAAGACGTGCAAGCGCTTCGCCAGGCTGTTGCCGATGGGCTCATTGACATCATCGCGACAGATCATGCGCCGCATCCGATCGAAACGAAAGAATGCGAGTGGGACGCCGCGGCGTTTGGCATGGTTGGTCTTGAATCTGCATTCTCGATCGCGCTCGCGACACTCGTGCAGGAGGGCTTTGCGAGCTGGGCTGAGCTTGAGCAGCTGTTGTCTCAGAAGCCGGCCGAAATTGGTCGCCTCTCCGCCGGGGTAGACGGCAATCATCCCAGCGCTCTTGAGGTCGGTCAGCCGGCGGATATTGTGCTCGTCGACGCAGCAGGGTCGAGTGAGTTCACGCTTGACCACCTTCGGGGGCGAAGCACGAATTCACCGTTCCTCGGCATGACGTTACCGGGACGTGTCACGCATACCATCAGACATGGATACCTCACCCTTGAAAACGGAGAACTCGTGAACCGAGAAACAGTCGCGAATAATGCAAATGGGGTCGCCGGATGAACCGCCTGACGTTTTTGATTCTCTGGATTTTAATTGCAGCTGCTATTTTTTCGTTCATGCTGATCGCCTGGCGCGCGCGTAAACGCCGTGATGCCAACGTGCGACCGCGGGAGGGTGAACTTTCGGGGTCGCCTATAGCGGAGTTCACCCATGTGAGTTATGTATCGACGACCCCCGTGGGCGAGCCGTTTGTTCGCGTTGCCGTGCCCGGGCTTTCCTTCAAAGGGTGGGCAGACGTGTCGGTGCGTGAGGACGGCGTCTCGATCGAGGTGACGGGGGAGCCCCGCATCAATATTGAACACTCACAAATTCGTGGCACGGACACCGCGCGCGGCAGAATTGGAAAGATCGTCGAACGCGATGGACTTTCACTGCTTCAGTGGGAAATCGACCACAACCGACTCGACCACCGCTCGCTCGAATCAAGTTTTCGATTTGATTCTCCGGCAGAGCAACGACGATTTTCGGACGCCATCTCGCAGTTGGCGCCGCACACTGACTCAAACTTCACACCAGCAACAGAGACCACTCAGGAGGACGCGTGACTACGACGACAAATGAAGTGACGGCCCCGCCTGTAACTGCGCTCCCAGAGGGCGCCGCAGTGCTCGTGCTCGAGGACGGCACCCGGTACACCGGGCGCGCATATGGTGCAACGGGACGTTCGCTCGGTGAAATTGTGTTCTCGACGGGAATGACCGGCTACCAGGAAACCCTTACCGACCCGTCATATTCCGGGCAGATCGTGCTCATGACCGCACCCCATATCGGGAATACCGGGACAAATGATGCCGACATGGAATCGAGAAAGATCTGGGTCGCCGGATTCGTTGTTCGCGACCCAGCACGTCGTATTTCGAATTTCCGTGCGGAACGCTCACTCGATGAAGATCTCATTGCGGACGATGTCGTAGGAATCAGCGGCGTAGACACGCGCGCAGTCACTAGGCGGATTCGTTCGGCGGGAGCAATGCGCGCAGGCGTATTTTCCGGTTCCGAAGCCAACCTCAGCGACGAAGAGCAGCTCACACTCGTTCGTGAGCAGGAAGGCATGGCTGGGAAGAACCTTTCCGCAGAAGTCACCACTCCTGAACGATATGAGGTGCCGGTCGCAGACGGAGTCGAACGAGTTGGATCGATTGCAGTACTCGATCTCGGCATCAAGCGAGCAACTGTGCGCTATCTCTCGGAGCATGGCTTCGATGTCACAGTGCTCCCTGCGTCGACAACCCTCGAGGAAATCCGCACGCTCGCACCAGACTCGCTCTTCTACTCGAACGGCCCGGGGGATCCCGCGGCATCTGATGCCCAGGTTGAGGTACTCGCTGAGCTCTTGCGAGACGGCATGCCCTACTTCGGAATTTGCTTCGGCAACCAGTTGCTCGGTCGTGCGCTTGGATTCACCACGTACAAGCTGCCGTTCGGCCACCGTGGTATCAACCAACCGGTGCTTGATAAGCGCACGGGTCGGGTTGAAATTACGGCGCAGAACCACGGGTTTGCTGTCGACCTCGCGGTCGAGGGCGAGCATGATTCACCCGCCGGTTTTGGGCGCGTTCAGGTGAGTCATTACAGCTTGAACGACAACGTCGTCGAGGGCTTAGAGTGCCTCGACATTCCAGCATTTTCTGTACAGTTCCACCCAGAAGCTGCGGCGGGGCCGCACGATGCGTTCTACCTGTTTGACCGATTCCGTGAGCTCGTGAAGAGCCGCGCAACGAATTCGTCAAGCAAATCTGAGTCGTCGAACAACACCCAGGAGACCAAGTAATGCCAAAACGCCAAGACATCAATTCAGTTCTCGTCATTGGCTCTGGCCCGATCGTCATCGGTCAGGCCTGCGAATTTGACTACTCGGGCACTCAGGCCTGTCGCGTACTGCGCGAAGAGGGTGTGCGCGTCATCCTCGTCAACTCGAACCCCGCGACGATCATGACCGATCCAGACTTCGCTGATGCGACGTACATCGAGCCAATCACGGCTGAAGTTATCGAGACGATTATTGCGAAGGAAAAGCCTGACGCAATTCTGCCGACGCTTGGTGGGCAGACGGCACTCAACGCAGCGATTGAACTCCACGACCTCGGAATCCTGCAAAAGTACAACGTTGAACTTATCGGCGCCAACGTTGAGGCAATTAATCGCGGCGAGGATCGCCAGACTTTCAAAGAATTGGTGATCGAATCGGGCGCTGAGGTTGCTCGTTCGCACATCGCACACACGATCGAAGAGGCGAAGGAATTCGCAAAGGATCTTGGGTACCCCCTCGTCGTGCGCCCGTCATTCACCATGGGTGGCCTGGGGTCAGGGTTCGCGTACACCGAAGAAGAACTCGTACGTATCGCGGGCGATGGTTTGCACTACAGTCCGACGACGGAGGTGCTTCTTGAAGAGTCGATCCTCGGATGGAAAGAGTATGAGCTTGAGCTCATGCGCGATAACTCGGATAACACCGTAGTCGTCTGTTCTATTGAGAACGTCGACGCAGTGGGCGTGCACACCGGTGACTCGATCACAGTGGCACCGGCTCTAACCCTCACCGACCATGAATTTCAGAAGCTCCGCGACATTGGTATCGACATCATTCGTCGCGTCGGAGTCGATACTGGCGGCTGCAACATTCAGTACGCGATCGACCCGAAGACCGGGCGCATCATCGTCATCGAGATGAACCCACGCGTGTCACGCTCCTCTGCACTCGCTTCGAAAGCAACTGGGTTCCCGATCGCTAAGATCGCGGCAAAGCTTGCACTCGGATACCGTCTCGACGAGATCCCGAACGACATCACCCAAAAGACACCGGCAAGCTTTGAACCGACGATTGACTACGTCGTCGTGAAGGCCCCACGTTTTGCATTCGAAAAGTTCCCCGCAGCAGACGACACGCTCACGACCACGATGAAGTCGGTGGGTGAGGCGATGGCGATCGGCCGAAACTTTACGACAGCGCTTCAGAAGTCGCTTCGTTCGCTTGAAAAGCGCGGTACGTCGTTCCACTGGAATGAGGAAACTCGATCCGTTGACGAACTGCTCACGTCGATGGTTCGCCCAACAGATGGCCGCATCGTCGATGTCCAGCAGGCATTGCGGCTGGGGGCTACGATTGAGCAAGTCTTCGCCTCGACCGCGATCGACCCGTGGTTTCTCGATCAGATCGTGCTCATCAATGAGATTGCGGATCGTGTACAGGCGGCCCCGCAGCTCACGCTTGACGTGCTTCGCGAGGCCAAAGATCACGGCTTCTCAGACGCCCAGCTCGCGGGTATTCGCGGTGTCTCCGAATCAGAGGTGCGCGGGCTTCGTCACGGGCTCGGTCTCCGCCCGGTGTTCAAGACTGTCGACACGTGCGCGGGTGAGTTCCCGGCACTCACGCCGTACCACTACTCCTCATATGACCTTGAGACCGAGGTGCAGCCGAGCGACCGCAAGAAGGTCGTTATCCTCGGTTCTGGGCCGAACCGCATCGGTCAAGGCGTCGAGTTCGACTACTCCTGCGTGCACGCTTCGTTTGCCCTGTCAGATGCAGGCTACGAGACGATCATGATCAACTGCAACCCTGAGACGGTGTCTACTGACTATGACACGAGCGATCGGCTGTACTTTGAGCCACTCACCCTTGAAGACGTGCTTGAGGTGATCCACGCGGAGCAGGCTTCGGGTGAGCTTCTTGGCGTCGTCGTTCAGCTTGGCGGGCAAACTGCTCTTGGGCTCGCGCAGCCGCTCAAGGACGCTGGCATTCCGATTCTTGGCACGACTCCCGAAGCAATCGACCTTGCCGAGGAACGTGGCGCGTTCGCAAGTATTCTCGAGCAGGCAAATCTGCTCGCACCTCGCAACGGCACTGCCATCGACGAGGAGGGTGCCGTGCGGGTCGCCGAGGAGATTGGGTACCCCGTTCTCGTGCGCCCGAGTTTCGTGCTCGGTGGCCGCGGCATGGAGATCGTGTACGACACTGACTCGATGCATGGCTACTTCGAGCGTATTGAAGGGCACGCACTCGTGGGTCCCGGTCACCCGCTTCTTGTGGATCGCTTCCTCGATGACGCGATCGAGATTGACGTCGACGCGCTCTATGACGGTGAGCAGCTGTACATCGGCGGCATCATGGAACACATTGAAGAGGCAGGCGTGCACTCGGGGGATTCGAGTTGTACCTTGCCGCCGGTGACACTGGGGCACGACCAGATTGCACAGGTGCGCGAGGCTACGCTCGGCATCGCCGCTGGCATCGGTGTGCGCGGGCTGTTGAATGTGCAGTTCGCAATCGGTCAGGGGGTGCTCTATGTGCTCGAGGCAAACCCTCGTGCTTCGCGCACCGTGCCATTCGTGTCGAAGGCGCTCGGCATTGCGCTCGCGAAGGCAGCATCTCGCATTATGGTGGGGGAATCGATTCAGAACCTCATCGCTGAGGGTTTTCTGCCAGAGCGCGATGGTTCGCGTACTCCGGTTGATACACCTATCGCAGTGAAGGAAGCCGTACTTCCGTTCAAACGCTTCCGCACCCACGAGGGACTCGTTGTGGATTCGCTGCTCGGGCCTGAGATGCGCTCCACCGGTGAGGTGATGGGTATGGATCGAGATTTCCCGACCGCATTCGCGAAGAGTCAAGCAGCCGCAGGCAGCTCGCTTCCGACCGAGGGCACCGTGTTCATTTCGGTGGCAGATCGTGACAAGCGCGCGGTCGTGCTCCCCGCCCTCAGGTTGCAGGAACTGGGCTACCGTATCCTTGCGACGCAGGGCACCCAGGTCATTCTTGCGCGCAATGGTATTCGTTCTGAGGCAGTGCGCAAGCACTCGAAGCAGTCTGAGGGTGAAACAATTGTCGACCTCATCAATCAGGGTGGCGTTGATATGGTCGTGAACACTCCTTCTGGCGGGTCGGCTCGAGCAGATGGGTACGAGATCCGTGCGGCGTCAGTGGCAGCCGACAAGCCGATCTTCACGACGATCTCCGAGCTCTCAGCAGCGGTCGGTGCGCTCTCAGCGCTCGGCGAAGGGTTCGACGTGAAATCACTTCAAGAATATGAGTCAGATCGTCAGGCTGCGTTAGCAGCGGCAAACTAGCGGCTGGTTCGAAACGGAGCACGGCAGTGACAGACCTAAGCTTTGGTGACCGGCTCGAGGCAGAATTCGCTTTGGGCCGGCACCTCTGTGCCGGCATTGACCCACATCGAGAACTGCTCTTCGATTGGGGACTCGAAGATTCGGCGAATGGTGCAGAACGTTTTGGCCGTGAGGTTGTGCGGGCAGCCGCGGGCGTTGCGGCGTGTGTGAAGCCCCAAATTTCGTTCTTTGAGCGGTTCGGATCTGCGGGATTCGTGGCTCTTGAACGCGTGCTCGCAGATGCGCGGAGCGCTGGGATTCTCGTAATTGGCGATGTGAAACGAGGAGACATCGGGTCAACGTTCACTGCGTATGCCGAGGCCTGGCTGTCGCCCGGGTCACCGCTGGAAGTGGATGCGATGACTGCGGCACCGTATATGGGGTTTGAATCGCTCTCCGGAGCCTTCCCGTACGTGCAACAGCACGGCAAGGGGGTGTTCGTGTTGGCGGCGACGTCAAACCCAGAGGCACGTCAGGTGCAAACTGCAAGTACCGTAGAGGGGCAGACCATCGCCCGCACCATGGTGGAACAGGCCAATGCGTGGAACGCGCGTGAACTAGCAGGCAATGCAGTGGGCTCAATCGGCGTTGTGCTCGGCGCGACGTTGAAGCTTGCGGACTTTGGGATCGATACGTCACAGCCCACAAAACCCGCGCTGCCGGTTCTCGCTCCAGGCTTCGGACACCAGGGTGCGCGAGTAGAAGACGCATCGGAAATCTTTGGCGGGATAGGCCACGCGATGCTCGCAAGCGAATCGCGAAGTATCCTTGCAGGAGGAGGCGCAGGCCTGTCCCAACGTATACGTACCCGTGCGGAACTCATCGCACATGCACTTGACGGGAAACGATAACAATGCAGCAAGCCGGCATGCCCGAGGTAGATCGGGTAGCAGCAAACCGTGCGGCAGTCGCAGCACGCCAAGCGCGCGCCGCGCTGAAACGGAGGCTCCGTGAAGGGGAAATCTCTCCGTTACGCGTACTCGAGTACGCAAAAGTGCCAGGGCACGCGGCAGCCTCGTTGCGTATCACTGACTACTTGCTCTCCTTCCCGTCGATCGGTGCGGTGAAAGCTGACCGCATTCGTGAAGAACTGCAGATCTCTGAACGGAAGCGGCTCGGAGGCCTCGGCGCGCTGCAACGCGAGCGCCTGGAAAACTTTGTTCGCGAGCGCTCCGGGGCACTGCCTCGGGGAGAGCGCCCCCCACTCACAGTGCTCGCAGGTCCAACTGCCGTTGGCAAGGGTACCGTCGCAGCGTATGTGCGTGAGCACTTCCCTGAAGTGAGCCTTTCAGTTTCGGCAACGACACGTGCACCCCGTCCTGGTGAAGAAGAAGGTACGCACTACTTTTTCGTGAATGATGAAGGATTCGACCGCATGCTCGCGCAAGATGAGTTGCTTGAGTGGGCCACCGTGCATAACAAGTCTCGATACGGCACCCCTAAAAGACCGGTCGTCGATGCGAGTACGCGCGGTGAGCTCGTGCTCCTGGAGATCGATTTGCAAGGTGCCCGTCAAGTGCGCCAAAGTATGCCCGACGCCCGCCTAGTGTTTCTCGCGCCCCCGAGCTGGGATGAGCTTGTTCGTCGCCTTGTCGGCCGCGGGACGGAGGGGGCTGAGGAACGCGCACGGCGTCTCGAGACGGCAAAGGTCGAACTCGCGTCAGCCGACGAGTTTGACGAGATCATTGTGAACAGTGAAGTTCCCGTCGCTGCAGAGCGCCTAGTAGAACTCATGCGAGGCGAACGCTAAGCTTTTCGCGTGAGTGTGTTTGCGGAGGCAACCCCTGTGTGGGATTCAGTCGAGCACACCGCGGCAACCATGGTGGAGCTCGACCCCATGCAGTTTTGGGGAATTCCGCTTGCGCTGATTGGAGCAACGCTTCTTGCATTCGGTGCCCAATACCAATCGAGTGGGCTGAACAAGGTCGAGCGGCTCGTCGGTGAGAGTGCCCATGCGGGTCTCTCGTTCCGCCACATGCTGAATCTGTTTCGTAGGCCGTCATGGATGGTTGGCACCCTGCTTCTCGGCCTTGCGGTCGTGTTCCAGTTGGGGTCTCTCTCACTCTCTCCAATTACGCTCGTGCAACCCATCGGTGTTGTGGGGCTCGTGATTACATCGATCCTGAACTCACGTATCTCGGGGGTGAAACTTGGAAAGCGGGTCACCGCCTCCATCGCTCTCGCGGTGGTGAGTATTGCGATCTTTGTGACGGTCGCAGCGATGAACGTGACTGACCGGATTGTCACCGATGCAAAGCTCACCGTCATTTTGATTGCATTTGGGGCGGTCTTTGTCTGCGCACTTTTGCTCTTTGCGTTTTTCAGGCAGCGGGGGATCGCCCTTATCTACATCGTGGGTGCGGGCGTCCTATATGGGTTTGTCGCAACGCTTGCGAAGGTAGTTATCAGCCGAATGCAACAGGACGATTTCGAATGGCACACGTGGGCGTGCGTGGTCGCGTTGGCTGCAGGTGGGTTACTCGGAATGCTCTTTGTGCAGAATGCGTATTCGTCGGGGCCACCCGACCTCGTGGTGGCAGGGCTTACAGTCATCGACCCAATGGTTGCGGTGTTTATCGGAATTCTCATACTCGGAGAGGCCGCACATGCACCTATGTGGGTTGCTCTTACGTTTGTGGTTACGGGGGCCACAGCAATGATCGGTGTGCTTGGAATATCACGTTTCCATCCACAAACAGGCAAATCGGTGCTTGACCACACTGGGAGCCTGCCAATAGTGACGAATATCGAACCAGAGGACAACTCGCGCTAACGAGGCACGTTTTTGCCCGATCGATAGGCAGAAACGCTGGGGGAGCCCGGGATCCAAAATCTCCAGGGAAACGCGACGCCACCCGCGGGCCCCGACACGCCAACTCTGGGACCTGACCCTACGTTCGTTTGGGTGGGAGCAGGACCTGAGAAAGCAAACGGGTATTCGAAGAGATCAAGGCCGTCATGTTCTTCACGGGTGACGCCAAGGGCAGTGGCGAGATTTCCGGGCCCTCTCGCAAGGTGTGTGTCTCGAATGCCCACAAGTGCCTGGCCATCGCGTTGCGATCGCTTGTGCACTCGTCGTGCTCGTGCAAGTTCGATGCCCGAAACAATGTCGCCTGAACGAAGCAATACGCCTGAGGCCGTGCCCTCGGGAGAGCAAACGAGATTGATTGCGAAGTGCATTCCGTAGGTGAAGTAGACATATGCGTGCCCTGCGGGGCCAAACATCGAGGCATTGCGGTCGGTTCGTCGATCACGCGCGTGTGAACCAGCATCGTAAGGGCCTGAAGTGCCAACGCCGTGATATGCCTCAACCTCGGTGATCTGTACGCTTACAGAGCCTTCTGGGGCGGTTACGGTGAGTATAGAGCCGAGCAGCCTTGGCGCAACCTCAAGGGCTGGAGACAAAAAGAACTCGTGCGGCGCGATGGTCATCTCTACAGCGTACGCACCAAACAAAAGAATTCACTATTAAGGGGAGCTGGCGACGCCGTTGTCGGCAGCCCTTCCGCCACACTACAGAGGTACCGGCGCCGAAGCACGAACCGTGATGCGAACGTAATACCAGGCGTGTGTGAATGTGTTGTGTTCAGTTTGCTGGATAGAATAGTGGGGTTGTCTCCTGGGGCGTTAGCTCAGTTGGTTAGAGCAAAGGACTCATAATCCTTCGGTCGTCGGTTCAAGTCCGACACGCCCTACTACCCAAGAGTGCGTATTCGAGTGCCTAGACGTCGTCGTCTGCGGCGAGCCCGCCTTCGCCTTCCCAAGACTCGACTCGAGCCGTCTTTTCTGCGCCAAACTTCAACCGAACACCATGCCCCCGGCCGTCGACACCGTCAGCAACAAAGTGCGCGCCGAGTTGTTCGAGCGCAATCGTGAGTGACTGGCGCTGCTCAACGCTGAGTGGGAAGCGGCTCTTCTCGTAGTCACGCAGCTCTCTGCGTGTCAGACCAGCTGCCGCGGCGGTATCGGTTGCAGAGGTGCCAACGAGTGCTCGGGCGGCGCGAGCCAGGTGGCCGGTCAACGAAAAGGGTTCGGGAGTCATACTCTTACTGTGGCAGATTCCAGCAGGTTTATCGAGTGGGAGGCTTTGTCGATCCGTTACTCAAATCTCAGGTGACTTACTTTGAGTCGTAGCCAGCCTCAAGGAGAGATGTTGCCCGTTCGGTTTGTGGAGACATTTCCAGCATGTCCGTGTGAAGCCCGATATCGCGGTCGACGTGCAATGCCATGGAGTGCGCCGCGTTTCGAACGTCCCGCGTCTCGATTGCCTCAACGAGTGCCCCGTGATCACGGTGCATCGTTTCGTGCGTCGTGCCGAGAAACACTCGATGTTCAACTCCAGCGCGTTCGAGCACTGACATCACGCCGAGGTAGAGGTCGAGGAGGAGTTTGCTGCCGCTTGCCTCGACAATGAGTCGGTGGAAGGACCCGGGGGTCGTGCTGAGATTACATGTGTCGGTGGTGCTGTTGCCGGCTTGTATCGAGTTGTTCAGCGCACGTTTGAGCGTCGCAAGCTGCTCCTCAGTGCGGTTCACAGCGGCTGATTGGCTGGCCTCGATTTCGAGGGAGCGACGGTACACGAGCACTTCTTCAAGATCTTGGTCCGCAAGGAACTCTGAGATGATCGAGCTGACCGGAGTGCGGGAGCGAACAAACGTGCCAACGCCAGGTACACTTTCGAGCATCCCAAGCGCGGCCAATGATCGCACAGACTCGCGCACAGTGGAGCGGCCAACACCGATGAGCTCGACGAGTTCGGGCTCCTTCGGAATGAGCCCGTCGACCTCCCACTCACCAGAGGTGATCTTTGCGCGCAAGAAATCGATGGTGTCGCGTACCTTCTGGGAACCGCGGGTGGAGCCTGCCATGATTGACCTCGTGTGTGCTGTGAACTAGCACCACTATATCGGGCAATGGGGTGCCAACATTTCGCACCCCAGTATGGCTAGATCTGATGTTATACATCAGATCTACAGGTTGTTGGGTGATACGGTGCACGTTATGAGTGAACTCTACGACGCCCCTGACCAGACACATGAGTCTCCGCTCCCGTACGACGCATTGCTGTTGTGTTCATTCGGAGGGCCAAATCGCCCAGAGGATGTCGTCCCGTTTCTCCGAAATGTGACGGCAGGGAAAGATATCCCGGAAGAGCGACTCGTCGAGGTGGGGGAGCACTACTATCGCTTCGGCGGTAGAAGCCCGATCAACGAACAAAATCTCGACCTGACTCGCGCGTTGCAAGCAGAGCTTGAAGCTCGCGGCGTGTCTTTGCCAGTGATTTGGGGCAATCGTAACTGGCATCCGTACACAGTTGATACGTTGCGCGATGCAGCAGCATTCGGGGCCAAACGCATTCTTGTCGTAGTTTCAAGTGCATACGCATCTTATTCGGGGAGCCGGCAGTACCGCGAACATCTTGCGGCAGCCATAGCAGAACTCGGAGACACGGCTCCGGTCATTGATATTCTTCGGCCGTTCTTCAATGACACGGGCTTTGTCGACGCGAACCTACATGCAATCGATGAAGCTGGGTCGACGCTAGACGGCGGCATTGAAGGGGCTCACATTGTCTATGTCACCCACTCGATTCCGCAGACGATGCAAGACGCCTCGGCGGTGACTGGCCCGGGATACCGTGAACAACATATTGATGTGCAATCCACGATCGATGAGAAGCTCGCGAAACAACACGGAGTGAGTCTCACTTCATCACTCGCCTATTGTTCGCGCTCGGGCGACCCGCGGGTTCCCTGGCTTGAACCTGACGTCAACGATCACATTGAGGATCTCGCGGCTCAAGGATTGCGCAAAGTCATCATTGCACCTATTGGCTTCATTTCAGACCACATGGAAGTCGCATTCGACCTCGATATCGAGGCACTCGAGACCGCCGCAGGGCAGAGGATCGAGGCTGTTCGTGCTGACACCGTCGGAGTTCGCCAGCCGTTTATCTCCGGCATCATCGACATGGTTCTTGAACGTGCCGGTCGCGAACGAGGCGAACACGTGACAGCTTCGACGACGGGCTCCTACGCTGCATTCCCAGACGTTGCTCCGCCCGCGAGCTGCCGCATGCGTGACGGTGAAATCACTGGGATTGCTGTCGTTGCGGGCGACTTCGATTGAATCTGGTTATTCGTCGTACGAGCGAATAGCAACGACCGCGTTGTGACCGCCGAAGCCAAACGAGTTTGAAATTGCGAGCTGCGAGCCGTCTCCAAGTGACTGTGACTCGCCAGATACCTGCAATGGGATCTCAGGGTCACGGTTCACGAGGTTGATGGTGGGGGGAGCAATTCGATTCTGTACTGCGAGAATCGCGAACATTGCCTCGAGCGCGCCCGTGCCACCGAGAAGGTGCCCGGTGGCCGCCTTCGTAGCTGATACAGGAATCGAACGTGCTCGATCTCCAAATACTCCGAGCAATGCGGTGTACTCGTTGATGTCGCCTACGGGAGTCGAAGTCGCGTGCGCGTTGATATGGGTTACGTCGTCGGCATTCGCACCAGCCTGCGAGAGCGCGAGCTTCATTGCGCGGATAGCACCGTGACCCTCGGGGTCATTTGCGGTGATGTGGTACGAATCAGCGGTGACGCCGCCACCGGCAATCTCGGCGTAGATCTTTGCGCCGCGTGCGAGCGCGTGCTCTTCAGTTTCGAGCACGAGTGCCGCAGAACCCTCACCCATAACAAACCCGTCACGGTCAGTGTTGTACGGTCGCGAGGCGGTCGCAGGTGAGTCGTTGCGCTTTGACAAGGCCTGCATCGCCGCAAAAGAGGCGATGGTCACTGGGTGGATCGCGGCTTCCGAACCACCAGCGATGACGACGTCGGCGAGTCCAAGTTGCAGGTGCTCGTATGCGTTTGCAATGGACTCGGTACTCGAAGCGCATGCTGAAGCGACGGTCCGCGCATAAGCACGCGCCTCAAAATGCATTGACAGTGCTGCTGCTGGCGCATTTGGCATGAGCATTGGGACGGTGAGCGGCATGACGCGCCGCGGTCCCTTTTCGCGGAGTGTGTCCCATGCATCGAGCAGCGACCACACGCCGCCGATACCTGTGGCCCAATCGACGCCGAGCCGTTCGGGGTGCACCGTAGGAGAGCCTGCGTCTGCAAACGCCTCTTTCGCTGCAATGAGTGCGAACTGACTTGACGGATCAAGTCGTTTGGCAATGGGGCGTTCCAACACCTCAGAGGGCTGCACCTTTGCTTGACCTGCGAAGGTGACCGGAAGGTCGTATTTCTCGACCCACTCCTGCTCGAGTGTGCGAATGCCTGTCTCACCAGCGAGGAGTGACTCCCAGCTTTCGGCTGCAGTGCCGCCAAGCGGTGAACTTGCCCCGATTCCGGTGACTACGATCTTCTTGCTCATGTTGTGTGCTCTCCGCGCGTGTGAGGAGGTGGATCCGGAAAGTCCGGAGAAAACTGTGGGGGTGAAGCGAGCGGAGGGCGGGGCGTGCGCACGTAAGACGTGTTGCGCCCCGCCATACCGCTGAAGCCTCGCTTAGGCCTGAGCCTTGACGATGAAATCGACTGCGTCGCCGACCGTCTTGAGGTTCTTGACTTCCTCATCAGGGATCTTGACGTCGAACTTCTCTTCTGCGTTAACGACGATAGTCATCATCGAGATCGAGTCGATGTCGAGGTCGTCGGTGAACGACTTGTCGGCTGCTACGACGTCGGCAGCGATACCAGTCTCATCATTGATGAGCTCGGCGAGACCTGCGAGGACCTCTTCGTTGCTGAATGCCATGTGATTCTCCTTTTAATTGATTGGGGTAAATGTAAACCTTGTGTGCGATATTCTCTCGCACTTTGCTGATCAAACAAGCTCCGGCGCGCGGTTGAGCGCAAGTGCGGTCTCGCTAGGGAAGCTCGACGACCTGTGCACCGTATACGAGACCTGCGCCGAAGCCAATGGTGAGGGCAAGTTTCCCGGATAGCTCCGGTTGCTCTTCGAGTAGCGTGTGCATTGCCAGCGGAATGGATGCGGCTGACGTGTTTCCCTGTAGTTCGATATCGCGTGCAATCGCGACAGTATCGGGGAGCTTCAGCTGCTTCGCGAACTCGTCAATGATGCGCATGTTTGCCTGATGCGGGATGAACGCGCCGAGCTCGCTCACATCGATTCCAGACACCTCAAGTGTGTGTCGCGCGACCTTCGCCATTTCCCAGACAGCCCACCGAAACACGCTCTGGCCGTCTTGCCGAAGCGTAGGCCACTCTACGAGCCCGCCACCGTTGCGGTACTGCGCGAAGGACGACGTCATCCCGATGGTTTCCCACTTCTCGCCGTCAGAACCCCACACCGTGGGGCCGATAGCGGTGTGGTCACTCGGGCCAACGACAACTGCGCCGGCGCCATCTGCGAGAAGAAAGGAGATGGATCGGTCGGTGGGGGAAACCACATCTGAGAGTTTCTCTGCGCCGATGACCAGCACGTTCTTGCAGGTGCCTGAGCGTACGAGTGCGTCTGCCTGACCCACGGCATATACGTAACCGGCGCAGGCTGCGGAGATATCAAACGCTGCCGCGGGAGCGAGACCAAGACGGTATGCCGCGAGGGCTGCCATCGACGGGGTAATTGCAGTATTAGAAATAGTAGAGATGATGACGCCGTCAATATCGGCGCGATCAAGACCTGACTTTGCAATGGCTTCTTCGCCAGCTTCAACCGCGAGGTCGACCGCGAGCACGTCTGCGCTTGCGCGCTTTCGTTGCACGATACCGGTGCGCTGGCGGATCCACTCATCTGACGAATTGATTGGACCCACGAGTTCGTCATTGGGAACGTCGATATCGCCACGCGCTGCCCCGACTGCGAGGATTCGGGTGTGTGCTGGGCCAGTCGGCTGTACGAGGGATGCCAAGGGGTGTCCTTTCGGTCAGGCTGCGTCGTTGATTAGTTGGACCGCCGCATCAAGATCTGCGGGGGTTTTTACAGCCACGGTAGGTATGCCTTTGAGACCGCGTTTCGCAATCCCCGAAAGTGCTCCTGCTGGGGCAAGCTCAATGAGACCGGTGATCCCAGCTGCACGGAAGGAGTCCATGCAGGCATCCCAACGCACAGGATTCGCGATCTGCGAGACGAGCGCATCACGGAAAGCTTCACCGCTCTTGACGAGCCCGCCATCTGCGTTGCTCCACAGTTTCCGTGCGGGATCACTCACGTGCACAGCCTGAGCGGCCTGGGCAAGAATCGGAACCGCACTTTGCATGTAGTTCGTGTGAAATGCGCCGGCTACCTGGAGTGAGATCACCCGGGCGCCTCGGGGACTGTTCTCCGCGAGTGCGGCTAAACCCTCGAGCGACCCCGCGGCGACAATTTGGCCGCCACCGTTGCGGTTTGCAGGTGTGAGGCCCGCGCGTTCGATCGCCGCGAGTACGTCGTCTTCGACGCCACCCACGACAGCCGACATGCCAGTCTGCTCTGCGGCAGCGGCCTCTGCCATCGCGCGGCCACGTACACCGACTAAGGCGACCGCGTCAGATTCACTCAATACGTTGGCTGCTGCTGCTGCTGCAAACTCGCCTACGGAGTGACCTGCGACTCCGACATCGGCAAGATCCACGCGCGCTGAAAGTGCCCGCCAGGTGAGGATAGAGGCTGCGACAATAAGCGGCTGCGCAATCTCCGTTGCGCGAATGGTATCGGCATCGCTTACTGTGCCGTGTGTCTCGAGGTCCACTCCAGACGCATCAGACGCTGAGCCAAGAAACTCGCGAGCGGCGTCGTCTTCAATCCATTCGGAGAGGAAACCGGGGGTTTGAGAGCCCTGTCCCGGGCAAGCGATAACAATCACGTCTATTAGTTTCTCAGATCAATCGTCTTGAAGCTGCATAGACTCGACCATAAATTCACAAAATCCTTGTAGAAAAGTACTAGGAACTCCGACGACTCGGGCGGCGACCACCCTGCTGAGCTATCGATCCGGCGATAAGAGCAGACTGCAAAATGAGCGATTCACGGGCCCCCGTCGCGTTCCAGCCAATGACGTCTGAGACCTTCTTCAATCGATAACGCACGGTATTCGGGTGCACGAACAGCTCACGGGCAGTTCCTTCAAGCGAGCGACCGCTGTCGAGATAGCACCACAGTGTTTCCATGAGCTCACTTGAATGTGCAAGCAAAGGCTCATAGATCTGTTCAATAAGTGTTCGACGTGCTGACCCATCGCCAGCGAGTGCGCGCTCAGGAAGTAAATCATCCGCAGGCACAGGTCTCGGCGCATGGCGCCAGGCTCTTGCGACGGCAACGCCAGCGAGTGCTGCGCGAGCACTCCGCGACGCCTCAATCAGTGTGTCAACAGTCGGACCCAATACGAGCGGACCCTCTCCAAAGCCGTCGCTGAGGCGAGAAGCAATGTCGAGAAACGAGAGCGTCGGCTCTTCGGGGGAAGAGGCATTCGTGTTGTCCTGCGACTGGGGTGCCATCCGGCCAAGCACGAGTACGAGTCGGGCCCCTTGGAGCCCGATGAGTACATCGGCACCAGCATGACGAGCCGTGCGACGCAACTGATCCACGTCAACGCTGCGCTCCGCGCCCCCCACCAACACGGCTGCTTCACCCTCGCCGTGCCAGCCAAGTGCTGCAATGCGGCTGGGCAGTTCGTCATCAGATTCACCCGTGAGAATCGAATCGACGACCAATGCTTCAAGCCGCGCGTCCCAGAGGCCACGGGCCTCGGCCTGTCTTGCATACACATCTGCCGCGGCAAACGCTACATCCCGAGAGTAATGAAGCACTGCTTCACGAAGAGCTTCGCTTTTCGGTGTAACACGATCTTCAACAACCGTGACCACCACACGGATGAGCTGCAGTGTCTCCTGGAGACTGATCGAACGCAGAAGTTCTCTTGGGGCTGAGCTGAAGACATCAGAGGCGATCCATGGCGTTGAAGTTGGATCCTCATACCACTGGATAAAGGAACTAATGCCCGTTTGCGCGACCAACCCCACTGCAGACCTGCGACTCGGGGGCATACTCCCGTACCAAGGGAGTGTGTCCTCGAGCCGAGTCACTGTCTGCGTCGCGAGCTCACCCGCAATGGCGCGAAGCCACGCGAGTTCCTGATCCTTCGTGCTGGTCATTGGCGCGTTTTACGATTCTCCGCCTACACCACCAGTGGTGCCGGCGAGGACATCGTCAAGACGATACTTCTTCGCGGCTTCAACTGGAATGCTGGCATCGATCTTCCCTTGGAGGGCAAGACGCTGGAGCACCTTCACGACGACCGACTCACGGTCGATATGGAAGTACCTACGAGCAGCTGCGCGAGTATCTGAAAAGCCGAACCCATTCGCGCCGAGTACCGAGAAATCGCCAGGAACGTAGGGGCGAATCTGCTCAGGCACGTCGGTTGTCCAGTCGCTCACCGCGACCATCGGTCCTTCAGCATTTGCGAGCTTGTCGGAGAGATATGAAGTGCGTGGCTCTGAACCGAAATTTTCGAAGTTGTGCTTATCTGCCGCAACCCCATCGCGGTGCAGTTCAGACCAACTTGTGACGCTCCACACGTCTGCAGCGACATCCCAGTCTTTCGCAAGCAGCTCTTGTGCTTCGATCGCCCACGGCACAGCGACACCGGATGCAAGGATCTGGGCCCGATGAGTGCCAGTAGAAGCTTCGCGGACACGGTGAATGCCTCGAACGATTCCGTCTACGTCAACACCCTCTGGTTCTGCTGGGTGCAACATCGGCTCGTTGTATACGGTGATGTAGTACATCACGTTCGGATCATCGTGTTCGCCGCCGTACATGCGTTCGATACCTGACCGCATGATGTGGCCGATCTCGTATCCGTACGCGGGATCGTAGGACACGACTGCCGGGTTAGTTGAGGCAAGCAGCAGGGAGTGCCCGTCTGCGTGCTGCAACCCCTCTCCGGTGAGTGTCGTGCGGCCTGCGGTAGCGCCGATCATAAACCCGCGTGTCATCTGATCGCCTGCGGCCCAGATCGCGTCACCGGTGCGTTGGAACCCAAACATCGAGTAGAAGATGTAGATCGGGATGAGTGGCTCACCGTGTGTCGAGTAGCTGGTGCCAACATTCGTGAAAGCGGCAGCAGCACCCGCCTCGTTGATACCTACGTGAAGAAGCACGCCCTGGGGGCTTTCCTTGTACGCAAGCAGCAGTTCACGATCGACCGAGGTGTAATTCTGGCCGTTCGGGTTGTAAATCTTCGAGGTCGGGAAGTAGGAATCCATGCCGAAGGTTCGTGCCTCATCAGGGATGATCGGAACGAAACGTTCGCCCATGCCTTTGTCGCGCATGAGGTCCTTGAGTAAGCGCACGAACACCATGGTGGTCGCGGCTTCCTGCGTTCCTGTGCCCTTTGCCGCAATCGCGTAGCTCTTTGGCTCGGGAAGCGAAAGCGGAACGTGCGTGGTGCGCCGCTCGGGGAGGTACCCTCCAAGCTCGCGGCGACGCTCTTCCATGTACTGGATCGCGTCGTCTTTCTCACCCGGGTGGTAATACGGCGGGAGGTATGGGTTTTCTTCGAGCTGCGCATCGCTCACCGGAATGTGCATAGTGTCGCGGAAGAGCTTGAGATCTCCGAGCGTCATCTTCTTCATCTGGTGCGTTGCGTTGCGACCTTCGAAGTGTGGGCCGAGACCGTACCCCTTGATTGTTTTCGCAAGTATGACGGTTGGGCGCCCCTTGTGCTCGGTCGCGGCCTTGTACGCCGAGTAGACCTTACGGTAATCGTGCCCGCCGCGGCGAAGCCCCCAGATTTCATCATCTGAATAATCCTTGACGAGCTCGAGCGCGCGCTCGTCCTTGCCGAAGAAGTGGTTACGCACGAATGCACCATTCTCAGCTTTATAGGTCTGATAATCACCATCTGGTGTGGTGTTCATGACGTTCAGCAATGCGCCACTAGTGTCGCGAGCAAGAAGGTCGTCCCATTCGCGACCCCACACGACCTTAATGACGTTCCAGCCGGCACCTCGGAAGTAGCTCTCGAGCTCCTGAATAATCTTGCCGTTGCCGCGTACCGGGCCATCAAGTCGCTGCAGGTTGCAGTTGATGACGAATGTAAGGTTATCCAGGCCCTCGTTCGCCGCTACCTGGAGCTGGCCACGGCTTTCGACCTCGTCCATTTCGCCATCGCCAAGGAACGCCCACACGTGCTGATCGCTGGCGTCTTTAATGCCGCGGTTGGTGAGGTACTTATTGACCTGCGCCTGATAAATAGCGTTGATAGGACCAAGGCCCATCGACACGGTCGGGAACTGCCAAAAGTCGGAAAGCAACCGGGGGTGCGGGTAGCTGGGCAGTGCGTTCGGGGCATGCGATTTCTCTTGACGGAACCCGTCAAGTTGCTCAGAGCTCAGTCGACCTTCAAGGAACGCTCGCGCGTACATACCGGGGGAGGCGTGACCCTGCACAAAAATCTGATCGCCGCCACCTGGATGATCTTGGCCGCGGAAGAAGTGGTTGAAACCAACTTCGTACAGTGAGGCGGCTGAAGCATACGTCGAGATGTGTCCGCCAACGCCGATTCCTGGACGCTGCGCGCGGTGCACAGTCATTGCCGCATTCCAGCGAATCCACGAGCGGTACTTACGCTCGAGTTCTTCGTCGCCGGGAAACGCGAATTCGTTCTCGGATGCGATGGTGTTCACATAGTCAGTGGTTGGCACCATAGGAACGCTCAAGTGCAATTCGCGTGAGCGCTCGAGCAGGCTCGTCATAATCTCTCGACCCCGGCCTGGGCCACGATCCTCAACCAGATCGTCAAGCGATTCTCGCCACTCTGCGGTCTCAGCGGGATCCATGTCATCCTGATCTGGTGCGTACGGATCTTGGGTGTTCACAGCCACGGAAATACTCCTAAAATCGCCATAGTGCGCGTGAACCCAGAGCAGGTGTGTTGCTTCGGGTTTCGAGCGCGCAGCTCAAACCGCCCCCGTAAGATTGGGGTCATCCTCCAGACTATCGAACATCCACCACAAAACAGCGAATTCTTCGTAGGTCTGTGTCATTCCCGCACAATCTTTCAGCGCTCTGCCGATAGTCTGGTGCGGCATTGAGTTCAGAAACGATGGCGCGAGAGCGCCCAGCAAAGGAGTACAACTTGGTTCTCGCAGTAGGTACAATCGCACCCGACTTCACGCTGTCTGATCAAAACGGCGAAGAACTCACCCTGAGCGAGTTAGTAGCAGAGGGGCCAGTAGCACTGGTGTTCTTCCCGCTCGCATTCTCGGGCATATGCACCGACGAGCTGTGCGAACTTCGTGACAATCTTTCTATCTTTGAAGACAGCCAGGTGCGTCTCGTTGGTATCTCGGTCGACTCAGTCTGGTCGTTGAAGGCCTGGGCTGCGTCTGAAGGCTACGAGTTCTCGATACTGTCTGACTTCTGGCCGCACGGCGCAGTCGCGAAGGAATACGGCGTATTCATTGAGGAGCGCGGTATTGCGACGCGAGCAACCCTCGTCATAGGTGCGGATCGCAAGGTACTCGCCTCGTTCGAGACCGCACCTGGTGAAGCACGCGATCTTTCCGCCTACCGTGATGCTGTAGCAGCGATCGCGTAGGTCCAATCTTCGAGGTCCCGGTGTTTGGTTCTTCTCAACACCGGGACCTTTCTGTTGATAATTGCGTGCGATAAGACGCCACATGCAATTATTTGGTAGTACCAGCATTGCTATGCTTGAGCGAGACGACATTTTGAACTGAGTTACGCTCGACTCACTAACGCCGAAGGGGTGCGGATTTTGGAGACGCTCTCGGTAGTTATTCCCTTCTTTGCGCTCGTGTTTATTGGGTACGTTGCGGCACGCAGCAAGTTCATCCCCGTCGAATCAGTGCCCGGACTCAACACATTTGTGTTGTACTTTGCGCTGCCAGCCGTACTCTTTCAGCTCGCCGCCCGCACACCCCTCGAACAACTCATTGACCCGACGACGGTGGGTTTGTGGATCATTTCTGGCCTGCTCATCATGACGCTTGCGATCGCGACGGCGCTGTGGCGCAAGAGAAGCTGGCTTGATGCGTCATTTGGCGGACTCATCGCAGTTTTCTCGAACTCGACGTTCATGGGCATTCCCGTCATTGTTGCTTTGGTGGGCGCATATGCGGCTGGTCCAATTGTCACCACCCTGCTTGTCGACATTGTCATCATGCAGTCTGTCGCGCTTGCGGCATCACAACAAGGAAAGCCGGGAAGCGCCATAACAAAGGTGCGGATCTCCCTTGTCCGGGTCATTACTAATCCGATGCTTCTAGCTATTGTGCTCGGCGCGCTCTGGGGAATGCTCGGTTGGTCGATGCCCACCGCGATTGACAGCATTCTCACTATCCTTGGAGACGCGGCGACCCCTGTCGCTTTGTTCACCATTGGCGCAGTGCTTGCCCGAGAAGCGCTTCGCGGCACGCCCAGTGTGAAGCCAAGGGGAGGCGTGCTTGCCGGGGATGTGAGCTGGCTCACGGCGCTCAAACTTCTGCTGCACCCGGTGCTGGTGTGGACACTTGGGCACGTTGCGATTCGGTTTGGGCTTCCGCTCGCCGCTGAAGATCTACACGTACTAGTTCTTGTTGCAGCGCTGCCCTCGGCCGCGAATGTATCGATGCTTGCGGAACGCCTCGGGGCCGACAACGGAAGAATTGCGCGGGTGATTCTGCTCTCCACCCTCGTCGGCTTTGCGACGTTCTCAATCGTCGCATTGATCTTGTAGCGCGGTACGATCATTGCAGTCGAAATTATGTGCCGTGTCGATCGCGCGTCACGGGTAAACGAAGGTGAGTCGTTGTGAACGATGCGACTCAAATGTTGCACTGGGAAGGCCCACGGCCGTTGGGTTCGGATTCGCAGCACTCAGCGCGCTGGATATCTGCGAATGATCGGCCGCCGCCAAAGTCTGTGGTGCCAGTGGACGATCGCCTCACCGCAGACCAGGCGGTGAAATACGCATCTCAGGGCACTGCAATGCTGTGGCTCGGTGACTTTCATAACGCACGGCAGCTCCTGAGCGCGATGGATCGACGCCTCACCAAGAACACGAAGGCGACGACCAAACGCACTCAGGACGCATCAACCGCGATCGGCGCTTCTGAGTTCTACCGAGTGCGTCAGGTGCGGGCTCAACGCTCCCGGATGCTCTCCCTCGTTCTGGTTCCAATAGACTGCGGCACCGGCACCGGCACCGGCACCGGCGCTCCGCGCGTACCGCTGCAACGTGCACCCGACTTGGCAGACGCAATTTCTTTTGGTTATCGGCAGCAGCCGGGGTTTGGTACGGGCGACGCGGTCATCAGCTTGCAAGAACTGGTCGGGGTAGCGAGCGCCTACCAGTGGTACGTCCGAGGCGTCGAGGTGCCGAGTCTTGGGGCAAAGATCCACCCCCATTACGGCACGTTCTTGCCCACCCGGCACGAGTACGTTGATCTTGTCGCGCGCGCTCCGCTCCCTCCAAGCAAGCTCGCGTTTGATATTGGCACGGGCACAGGTGTGCTCGCGGCAGTACTCGCGCATCGCGGAGTGGAACGCATCATCGGAACTGACTTACATCAGCGCGCGGTTGACTGCGCAAATGAGAACTTCAGTCGCTTAGGTCTCGACTCACGCGCCTCAGCTATGCAGTGCGACATGTTTCCCAAGGGTCAGGCTCAACTCATCGTGTGCAATCCGCCGTGGTTGCCTGGAAGCGCCGCGACAACGCTCGATGCGGCAGTGTATGACCCGGGCAGCAAAATGTTATTGAACTTTCTGCAAGGTCTCGGTTCGCACCTGACGGATGACGGGGAAGGCTGGCTGGTGCTTTCTGATCTTGCTGAGCTTCTCGGTCTGCGCACTCGCCAGCTATTGCTCGACGCAATCGAACAGGCAGGGTTAATTGTCGTGGATCGACTCGACACACAGCCAAATCACGGGAAGTCGAAGGATAGCGACGATCCGCTGCACTTTGCTCGCTCGCGT
Source organism: Leucobacter sp. (assembly GCA_052106035.1). GTDB lineage: Bacteria > Actinomycetota > Actinomycetes > Actinomycetales > Microbacteriaceae > Leucobacter. The sequence continues at coordinate 64,963 of JBQEBC010000008.1, forward strand.
GAGACGACATCACTCTGGCGTCTGCGCTTAAACCAAAAACAAGCGCTAGAAGTGAATTAAATGGTGGACCTTCCCAAGCGATTCTCAAACAAGCGCCCGGCGCTGAAATCGTTGATT